>DAOWNK010000093.1 GCA_030642635.1 Pirellulales bacterium | reverse complement strand
GGTTATAGCCGTCGCCACGACGGGATTTCTTGGTGTAATCTGCATTCTGGGCGCGTTGATGACGATTGCCGCCGCGGCGTTCTATTTCTTCGCCGCATATTTTCTGTTCACCTACGCGTCGGAAATTGCCAAGTTTCTCAATATCGAAGACGCTGTTCATCTTGAGCGCGCCCTGAACGCCCAAAAATCGTTTTGGAAACTGGTCGGGATCGTCACGGCGGCCGCGCTGGCCGCGTACTTGATGTTGTTCGTGCTGCTGCTGATAACGTGATAAATCGCAGGGACTAGGGGCTGGGGGCTAGGGGCTAGGGAAAGATTTTCACCGAATACCAGCCCCTAGTGCTTTGTCAAACCTAAAATTACGGGTGCCATGCCCACGCTTGCGTGGGCATGTTGATCGAGGTTTCCGGCATGTCCACGCAAGCGTGGACATGGCACCCAACCCGTCATTTTAAACTTGACAAAGCACTAGCCCCCAGTTCTTACCCTCGCCCCATCGGCCAGGTTGCTCTCTGGGGTCACGACAACCTGCTCGCCGTCGGTCAGCCCGGCGGTGATTTCTACCAACTCGTCATTGATCAACCCGACTTCGACTGTTTGGATTTTGGCGCGACCGCCTTGGACGGTGTAAACACACCAATCGCCCTCTGCGTCGCGGAACAGCGCGCTGCGGGGGATTACCAGCGCCTTGGGTTTCTCGGCGGTGGTGATCTGCACGCGTACCCGATAGCCGACCCCCAGGTTCCGCCCCCGCCGGAGTCGTTGAAGGTCTTCGCGGCAGAAGTGGATAATGACCTTTACCCGCTGTTGCTCGACGCCCAGCGAGCTGATCTTGGTAAACCCGGCCGGATAGATGCGGTGCACCGTGCCCTTGGCGGCCGGGCGGCCGATAGCCGGTCCGTAGATTTTCACCGGGTTGCCGACCTTTGCCTCTACCACGTCGAGGCTGAGCACGTCGGCCTCGATCTCCAGGTCCTCCAACCGGCCGATCTCCAGCAGCGTTTCGCCGGCCGGCAGGAACCGTTCGTTGCTGATCGAGCGTTTCAGCACCACGCCGTCGACCGGGCTGTGCATCGTGCCGCGTTGTTGTTCTTGCAATACTTGTTGCAGGTGTGCCTCGGCCTCGGCCTCTTGCTTCGACAGCACGTCTTCGGTAAGGTTCTTCCGGTTGATGTACTGCCGGACCATGGTGGGCATCAGATCGGTGGCGGCCTGAAGTGCGATCATGGCGGTGTGCACTAGCATATCCTGCTGGTAATCGACGCCTGCCTGCACCTTTCTGACAATGGTTTTTTCCAACTCGTCTTGTGTTCGTGCAGCAGAGTCGGCCAGTTTTTGCGTTCGCTTCAGGTCGCGTTCGGCGTAGTCGAACTTTGCCCTGCCGGCGGCCACTCGGGCGGCGGCGGCCAGGACCGTCTGGTTCATCGACCAGACGAACTGCACCATTTGCGAGTAGGCGGTTTCTTCAACGTTATTGTCGGCGTTCTCGCGGATGCTCGCCTTCAGCCGTTCCACGGCTGCGTCGGCCTGCTCGACGGCAAGCTTAAGGTCGCGCGGCACAATCTGTGCGACCAGCTCGTCCTTTTCAACCCGTTCGCCTTCGTTCAGAGTGATCGCCTCGATTCGCCCGGCCGCCGGCATGGTGACCAGGTACGTTTCCGGCAGTCGGGTTTTCCCCCGCTCGTCGACAAACTCGTGTATCGGCCCGATTCTTGCCAGGGCCGTCTCGACCTCCACACCGGACGAGAACTTTCGGACAACCGCCCAGGTCGCCAGCATGCAGACAATCACGCCTACGATGATAAGTATGGTTTTGGTTTTCATGGTTGGAACTCCTGCTAATTTTCAATTTGCAATTTTCAATTTTCAATATATGTTCTTTGCTAAGCCGCAAGCGGCTATTCCTTTGCTTGCAGTGCCTCCAGCCAATCCATGCGATGTATGGTCCTTTGCACAACCAGATGTGCAACCAGTGCGAAGGCCACGGCCAACATTATCGTCCAAATGTACGTGCCGGGCGAGGAAACCACCGGGAAGCGGAACATCTCGCTGTCGTACATCCGCGCCATGCCGACCGTAAGCATATACCCGATCGGCATTCCCAGCACCGTGCCGATGAGTGTGACGATCAGGCTCTCGCGCAACATCAGGCTGCCGATCTGCCACGGTCCGTAGCCAAGCACTCGCAACGTAGCCAGCTCCCGGGTGCGTTCGGCCAGGCTCACCAACGATGCGTTCAGTATACTCCCGAAGAAGATCACCCCGGCGAATATCACGATCATACCGATGAAGATATTCATGTGCTTGATGAGCGTTTCATTGATGCTCTCGATCATATCTGCCCGCGAGTTGACTGCCTCCAGGGCCGGCAGCCGTTTCAACTCTCGCCACAGTGCGGCGGTGTGTTTCGCCTTTCGGTCGGTCGCCAACTGTACGCCGCTTACGGCCAACTCTTCGCCGATCAACCGGCTGAGATAATTGATATCTGCGTAGACGGCCGTGCCGAGGTAACCGTCGGCGATCTCGACCACCGGCACGCGGTATGTGCGCCGTAGGCCCTTGATCGTCTGCACGAGAACCGTATCACCGCGTTTCAGGTGCAGTATTTCGGCCAGTTTTCGGCTCATGACCAGCCCGGCCGAGGGTATTCTGATCGGCCGTGCGGCACGGTCGTGCGGCACGGTCAGTCGTGCGTCGTGCGTTAGGCCGGTTATGCCGCCCTTCTTGCGATGCAGGCCGTTTATGAATGTGCAGGCCACGTTCAGCGTCGGCTCGGCACGATCGACGCCCGGCAGCCGCGCGGCTTCCGCCAGTGCGTCGATGCCCCGCTCGTCCTTCAGAGTCAACTCGATGTCGCTGCGCTGAATCCAACGGAACTGGAAGTCGATCAGGTAAACGGTGGCCTCGATCATCATAAACCCGGCGACCAGCACGGCGGCGCCCATGGCGGCGGCGAACACGCCGGCGGCGGTCCGCATTCGGCTGCGGACGATGCTGCGCAGCACCATGCGCCATCCGCTGCTAAGCCTGGTCCAGAACCATCCGACGTGCTCCAGCAGCACGGCCCCGCCCTGTCGCGGCGGCTTCGGACGCATGGCCTCGGCCGGCCGAAGTTTCAGAACCGCACGGGTGCCGTGTATGCTGCCCAGTACGGCGCACAGCACGCTGATTAACATGCCGGTCGAGTGCAAGCCGAGATAGAAGTGGTTGTTCAATTCCGGGAACTCGAACGTACCGCGATAGGCTATGTTCATCAACGCCGCAAGGTAGTAGCCGAGCACGCACCCCAGCAGACCGCCGAGTATACCGATCGCCAAGGCGAACTTCAGAAAGTGGAAGAACACCTGTGGGTCGCTGTAGCCGATCGCCTTCAGCGTGCCGACGACCGTCCGTTGCTGTTCGGCCAGTCGGCTCAGCAACACGTTCAGCACCAGTGCGGCCACGGTCAGGAAGATAGTGGGCATGAATACGGCGAACATCCTCAGCCCGTCGATCTCCTGGCTCAGGTACTTGTTCGACGCCTGATCGACAAGCGGCGTGGTGATAAACACGCCGTACGGCGAGAGCATCCGCTCGGCCCGTTGCAGCACGCCGCCGGGGCGCTCGCGCAGCTCAGGGGCCAGCAGCCCGAGCAGTTGGTTGGCCGCGCCGTCGAAGTCGAACACGTCTTCGGCGTAGGTCTGCTTGATGTAGAAGACCCCGTAGTGTTCCGGGTCGGGTATAATCGCCCCGGGACCGAGCAGGTAGACGAACTCGCTGCTTACGGCCGTGCCGACGACGAACAATTCCTGCCGGCGGTTGTTCAACACCAGGTGAATCCAGTCGCCCGGCTGCAGGTTGTGCGTTCGGGCGAATCGGTCGTTTACGATTACTTCGTTCTGCCGCCGGTCGGTAAAGTATCCGCCGCTTCGCAGCACAATGTCGTCGATTACCGGCTCGCGTCGGTCTGGCAGCGACAGCACCATGCCGTTAAGCGGCCTTGGCACGCCCTCCAAGGCCACGGTGGCGTTGAACCTGATACGCGACCTGACGGCGGCCACGCCCGGCAACTCGGCCACGGGCGCCAGTTCGGCCGTCGGGACTTTTTTCAAGTCGATCGAGAAGTCGGCCATCCGGCACTGTGCGTAGTATCGCCGCTTGGCCTCGGTAAGGTTCGCGTACGCCGAGCCGAACGCAACGTACTCCGCCACGCCCACGGTGATGATGCTGGTGATCGCCAGCAGCAGCACCCAGGAGGACATCATGTCGCGTCGCAATTTGCGGTCGAGCACGCTCACCAGGTGATCTCCTCGGGCGGGACGGGTTCGGGGTTATCGTGTATCTCGACTACCTGGCCGCTGCGCAGCCGGACCACGCGGTCGGCAATCGGGGCGATCGCCGAGTTGTGGGTAATCAACACAATCGTCTTGCCCAACTGCCGGTTCAGATCGACCAGCATCCGCAGCACTCGCTTGCCGGTGCTGAAGTCGAGCGCCCCGGTCGGCTCGTCGCACAACAACAGCGCCGGGTTCTTCGCCAGCGCCCGGGCAATTGCCACCCGCTGCTGCTCGCCGCCGGAAAGCTGCGATGGAAAATGGTGGCGACGCTCGTCCAGCCCAACCAGTTGCAACGCTTCGACAACGTCCATCGGGTCGCTGCTCAGTTCGGTCGAGACCATGACGTTCTCCTCGGCCGAGAGGTTCGGCACGAGGTTGTAGAACTGGAAAATGAACCCGACGGTGTCGCGGCGGTATCGGGTAAGCTCGGACGAGGTGAATGCGGTCATCCGACGCTGGCGAAACCAAACCTCGCCGGCCGTGACGGAATCCAGCCCGCCGACGATGTTCAGTATGGTCGATTTGCCCGAGCCGCTCGGGCCGGTCATCACGAGGAATTCACCTTGGCGGATCGTAAGCGAGACGTCGCTGAGCGCCTTGACGGCGAGCTGGCCCATCTGGAACACCTTGTCGACGTGTTCCAGCCGCAGCAGTACGTGATCGGCATTTACGATAGTTTCAATCACATCCAAAAGCCCCCGGATTGCAATCCGGGGGAATTGCAGTGGTTTGCCCTATTTTACTCCCCCGGATTGCAATCCGGGGGCTTTTCAACTCGTGTGTAACTATATCAACCTAAGTGCAAAATGATCGCAATCGCCCTATCTATAAGGTAGGTCAACACTTACGTGCCGGCAACCGTTCGGACAGGCGGCATGATATAGAACGACCGATTGTTTCGGTACTACCGGTCTTTCCAATAGCCCGGCTTTCGCCTGCCGTGTGCAACCGCAATGACTTGTATGGTCGTTTCTGCTTGGCGATAAACGACGAGATACGGGAAGCGGTGCAGCAGGTATCGTCGCGTTCCGTGCAGGTAGAAACCAAATTGGTTTGGAGCCTTGATAATCCGATCCATCGCTGCGTCGAGTTCCGCAACGAATGCCTCGGCTGCTGCCGGACTGCGGGCTTCGTACCATTGACGGGCAGCCCCGGCTTCCTCGATCGCCTCTGGATGAATTTCAAGAATCGGGCGATCCATCGGGTTGGTCCAAAATCATTCGGCGTGCCTCGGGCCAAGGTATAGGCTTCACCGAGTGGCTGTCGAGTTCCGCGACCCGTCTGGCAATCTCCAGGTCCCATGCGGCCTGGGCGCCTTCATCGAAGTGCCGATTGAGGCTGCCGATCAGCGAGGCCGCCATATCAGCACGATCACGGTCGGGAAGCCGCAGGGCATCTTCGAGCAGTTTTTCAGCAATTGCACTCATAAAAGTTATTCTACTCCATTCTTCGCAAAAATGCCAGTCATATTTTATTTACAACTTCCGCCCGACGAACGTGTAATACGGCATCCGCAGCAGCGGAAAGTAGGGCGCCTTGCCAAGATTCTCTGTAAAGTGAATCGGCTCGAAGTGATTGCGCAGGAACGGCACGTGATCGGCCGATGGGAAGACGTTGTCCGTTGCAAACCAGGCCGGCCAGAACGACCGAGTCAACCAGCCGTGCCGCTTCAACCCTTCGGGTGGATATTTGCGCGAGACGTAAAAATCGGCCACCCCGATCAGTCCGCCGGGGCGAAGTATCGACAGTGCGTTTTCAACGGCGGCGAACCAGTTGGGGATCATCGTCAGAGAATAGGAGAATGTGACCACGTCGGCCGTGCCTTCGTCCAGCCGGTAGGTGGTGGCGTCGGCCTCGACCGGCTCGACGTTTTTCCAGCCGTGCCGATCGATTCGTTGTTTTGCGATCTCGAGCAACGAGGCCGAGAGATCGACGACATATACCTTGCCAAGCCGCTGGATTTTCTCGCCGAACAGTTCAAGGTTCGAGCCGGTCCCGCCGCCCATATCGACCCAAACGCCGCCGTCGGGCACGTCGATGTTCTCCCAAAGCACCTCGCGTCCCTTGAGCAATCGTCGTCGGAAGTCGTCGTATGCCTCGGCCTGACCGGCGTAGAAGCTCTCCATCCGCGCGGCATGGTCCTTGCCGCGGATCGGCTTCAGCGCCAGGTGGTAGAGGATTTTCAGGTCGGAGAGCATTACAAATCGGCGATGTAAAAACTTCCATATGTATGCACGCGGCATTTCTCGTGCAGTTGCTCGGCCAGATCGCGGTTGTAGTGCAGCAGTTCGCCGAGTTGCCGGAGGTGGCCGTCGAGTTGAACGCGGACTTCATCGACGTAATCGGTTCGCATTCCGCCGCTGCGCCAGATTACACGTGCATCAGGTGTTGCCCGATCGTAAATCGCCTGCCATTCGGCTTCCAGCATGGTAAAGTATTTGTCCGAGAGCCAGTCCATGTGGTCCAACAGCACGAACCGCGATATCTCCACGTCGTGTTTCTCCAGGAATCCCTGTACCGAATCGGTATGGACCGAGACGCGATCCGCCAGGGCGTCCTTGAGTTTTTGGAAGTTATCCGGTTTCAGATACTCTGGGCAACACTTGTGCGTGTACCGGCCGGTCATGTAGACTCGCCAGAAGTAGTTGTCCGAGATCGGCAGTTTCGTCAGCACGGCCTCGACGCAGTCCTGTACGAACTTGGATATCCGGCCGTCGTAGTGCATTTCTACCTGGCTGCGTTGCGCCCGGGGAACGCCGACCATCGAGAGCGTGGTGTCGCGGTTTATGGCGAAACGCACCGTGCGGGTCCAGAAGCGGTCGCGCAAGTGCTCTTCATATATCCGCCGCTGTTGTTGGACGGTCTCGGCCTCCAATATCTCATCGATCCACGGCCGCAGTTTGACGATTTTGTCGATGTATACGTTCAACATCCTGGCGAACGCCCCCGAGGTGCCGCGAAAGTAAAACGTCCGTCGTCGGTTGTCGAAGAACTTGATCTTGCGGTCCCAGTACTTTTGCGACCATTCGGAAATCGACCCGCGCAGTTTTTGGTTGTATATCTTGCGAGCGCCCGGCAGCCGGCCCTCGCCGAACATTGTGAAAAAGGTATCGAAATCGAGGTTTTTGATTCCTGAAAGCTTAAGCTCCAGCAGGGCGTTTTGCCTTGGGTTCATGTCTACGGCATAGACGTGCTTCGGCCTGGTTAGTGCATAGTCCAGCGCGTTGCAGCCGGCGGAGGTAATCACCAGCACGGAATCGTCCGGCCCTAATTCCAGCGCGGCGCGGTCCAGCCTTGGGTCTTCCCAGCAGGTGTTATAGACGAGATTATGGCGATGGACGAGGTTGAAAACCCTGCCGCTGACCCAATCGACCAAAGACATATTTTGTTATCCGTTATTGTTTTTTACGTCGAAGGTGGAACAACGTCCATGGTATCATTTTATCGTTAGTGAATAATCATGCAATGGGAAGGCCCATGTGTAGCGGCCGGGTTTGCCCGGCGGTAAAGATGTGGTGTTTTGCTTCATTTAGCCGGCGAACTTGTTCGCCGAGTGTAGCTTCCGCGCCTAGCAATCCCGGCCGCTACACATCCCCCTTCTGCCTTCCCCCTTCCCCCTTTCAATATATCTCAATACTCTTGACCACTTCGCCGCCGGAGGCCTGTGAGCCGTACAGACAACGTTCCGCCCCGGCGAGCAGATCGTCGCCTTGGAAGTTTTTAGGTGGCAGCGAGACCGTGGCCGCGCCCACGCTGACCGTCACGGTCGCCTCGGCGTTGTCGACGACGGCCGCCGAGGAGCGAATTTCGCTAACCAAATGGTTGCCCAGGGCGACGGCCGCACGACGTTCGCAGTCGGGCAAAATCAGTGCGAAACCGACCTCTCCATGTTGAAGACAAATGGCACATGGATGATCTACGCCACGGCAAACCGACTTGAACAGCCGCATCAGTTCCCGAAAGCCATTGTTGCTCAGGCTTCCCATCAATCGGTCGGCCCGGTCAAGCTCGATCAGCAGCAGGCTGAGCGGGCAGCGAGACTGTCGGCAGGCGGCCACGGCCACTGCGATCTGGTGTGACAGGCCCGGCTCGGCGGCGGCAACGGCGCTGGTCGAATTGAGATGGCATGTGGGATTTCCGGCGGCCGGACACGGTTCGACGCAGGCGCCTTCCACATGTAAGAGGTCGGTTTCGGCCGATTCGGTGGATTTCGAGCCGGGTTGTGCAACTGCGGCGATCGCCCGAGACAATCCTTCAAACTCGGCCAGCAACGATTCTTCATCGCAGGGCGATGTATTGTTCTGAACGTTGCCGTGCATGCCTTCCAACAGATCTTCGGCCGCCTCGGCGGCCACATCCGAAAGTTGCTCGTGAGCTTGGGCCAACACCGTGCTGTAATCCAGCCCGTCGGGCAGTTGCAGCGAGAGCACATCGGCCAGGTTTCTGACCTTTTCCTCAAGGTTGCCGACCAGTAAATCCAATTGTTCCTCAGAGAGGTTGCCGTACGATTGGCCAAGCGTAAGCAGCCGTTCCAGTACGTCGCTTTGCCGGTCGGCCAGCAGTCGGGCCAGCAGTTCGGCAAGCCGGACGATTCGCGGCAGTGTGTGATCGTCGCAGGCTGCATTCCAATCGACGGCATCAACAAGCACCTCAGGCAAACCCCACTGGGCCAGCAGCTTTGCCGAGAGCATCGTATGATCGAAACCGATCAACTCGGTTTCCAACGCGGCTGGGTCCTTGCCTGCGGCGATTACCTTTTCGAGGAACTTCACATACGGCTCGCCCAATTCCCGAATCAACACCAGAACGCCTATGTCCTGGAGCAACCCGGCGATAAAGGCGTCGTCGCCGGGAATGTGGAAAACCGTCTCGCTGAGTTCCCGGGCGGCAACGGCCTTGGTCAACGTGTGTCGCCAGTACTGCGCGAGAATATTTCCGTGAACGTCGGCAAACAGCTTGTCCGGCAGGCTGAAACCCAATACGAGCAGCTTAAGCGGCTTGGTTCCCAGCAGGGCGATCGCCTGGTTCAAGTCGGAAACCTTCCGGCTCAGTCCAAACAGCGAACTGTTTACAACCCGTAATATCTTGCCTGTCAATGCCGGATCGTTCTCGATACACTGCTTCAACCCACGGGCATCGACCAGTGGATTGTCGGTCAGTTCCAGCACCTTTATCGCCACGGCCGGCAGGCTGTATAATTGGCCCGACTTTGCAACAAGATGGTCGAGCGTGGCGGCCGAATCATTCATGGCAGGCGTTTCGTAAATTGTGACTGATAAAAGTGGCTTCTGCGCAAACTCAGCGCACAGCCGTCCGATTCAAATGTAGCTTATGCTACGCAGAGGATGAGGAAGGAGTGATTAGTCCTTGCGGTGCCTGATTTTGGCCCGATTGCGACGCTTTTTCCGACCGATTTTACGTCGGCCTTTGCCTGTTTTTTTGGTTCCCACGCAGTACTCCGTATGGTTTTTGTATGATATCGCTTCGACAACGAAGGGATAAAAATATAGCAGAACCGCCCATGAGAAAACAGGGGGTGTTTAGCCCGGATTATTCATAGTGGCACAGGCATCTTGCCTGTGTTGCCTGTCCACAGGCTGGAAGCCTGTGCCACGGCCTTTGTGAATACGCCGCCGCTAAACGGGCTACACCTCGTCCCAGCCGTTCGTCTCCCGGATGGCTTGCCGGATCAGCGTCAGCAGGGCGTTCGGGTCGTACGGCTTGCGGACGAAATAGTGGCTGCCGGCCGACCGACAGCGGCGTAGAATGTCGGGCTGCCCCATCCCGCTTAGAATAATCACCGGAATGCTGCACGTATCGGACGAATCGGCCAATTCCTCGCAAACGGCAAATCCGTCGGTATCCGGCAGACGCAAGTCGAGCACGACAAGGCTCGGGTGTTCGGACCGGGCAACGGCAAGCCCCAAATTGCCCGAGTCGGCCGTGATCGTTTCGAACTGCTGCTGCTGTAGCCTGCGAGAAAGCACCTCTGAGTGTGGTTGGTCGTCGTCGATAATCAAGATTGTCGGTCGATTGACCGGTACGACGGCCTCAGGCTGCGGTTGTTCTAAAACGTCGGCAAACATGTGGAAGACCATAAACTTGTAGGAAAATATGGCAATCAAGCTTAGGACACGTTTTCCGCTTGGTCAAACTGGGCTGTTTTGGTATTCTTTCAGGGGTTGGGGGCTGGGGG
>DAOWNK010000183.1 GCA_030642635.1 Pirellulales bacterium | reverse complement strand
GGCTCAGGCAGCGGCTTCACGGCTGCCTTCGACAACCTGCAGATCGTCCCCGAACCGTCGACATTTGTGCTGCTGGCCATCGGAGGTGCTGTTGGATTGCTCCTGTGGCGGCGCCGACGGCGCGTGTAATGTCGGATTGTAGACTTCCAGCCCAAACTCCCCCGGGACTTCGGTCCCGGGGGTGCAGGGCGCATGGTGCAGGGCCGTTTACGGCCCTTTCCGCCAAAGGCGGTATTAGGCCCGGCATTTATGCCGGGTTGGTGGAGTTTGCCAAAAGATTTTCACCCTCACAATATGGGCTTCAGGCTCGTTTACGGGCCTTCTCGCTGTAATGGCTTAAGCCAAAGGGACAGCGAGAAGCCCCGTAAACGGGGCTGAAATTTTGCTTGAAAACAGGGAGTAAAATTATCGGCTTCACAAACCCGTCCTAAAGGACGGGCCTAATATGACAGCGCAAGGTTGGAATATGAGTACCATGATCGACACAATCTGTAGGGTGCGTGAAACGCACCAGGTACAAGATGTTGTGGTGCGTTTCACGCACCCTACCAATCTTGCGCTGTCATACTAATACCGCCTGCGGCGGAAACGCCCGTAAACGGGCGTAATTCGGCAAGTTGTGTGAAAACCACTTCAGATGGCTGAAGTGTTACGAAACATAGTATACCGTGGAAAACAGGGGCTGGGGGCTAGGGACTGGGGGCTGGTGTTTGGTGAAAATTTTTCCCTAGTCCCCAACCCCCAGTCCCCAGCCCCCAGTCCCTATGTTCCTACGATGTTTTCGTGTGGTGCATTATGCAATCGCAAAAGAAAATCGGGTTCACGTTAGTAGAGTTGTTGGTGGTGATTGCCATCATCGGCATTTTGATCGCACTGTTGCTTCCGGCGGTGCAGGCGGCGCGCGAAGCGGCCCGGCGTGCCCAGTGCAGCAACAACCTAAAACAGATCGCCCTGGCGCTGCACAATTACCACGCCCAGCACATGGTCTTCCCGCCTGCGGCGATCGCAAAGCTTCCCGCCGCCTACCAGGGATATTCGTCGAACGGGGAGGTAGACGTGTGGGGCGCGGCCATGGGTGACCACGGCCACGACGGCCACGGCACAAGCTGGATGCTCCAAATCCTTCCTTTCATCGAGCGGGCTGCGATCTACGAACAGTGGGATTTCGTCCACAACACCACGGTGGTGGACAACGCCGCGTTGGCCAAAACGGAAATCGCCATCTTTTATTGTCCCAGCCGCCGCAGTGGCGAGGCGGACCCCAAGATCATGTTCCCGGCCAGGTACGGCGGCTCCGGAGACCTGGTCAATCCCGGCTGGACTACCGGCGGGACCGACTACGGCGGCTGCAAGGGCGGGGTGTTCGCCGCCAACATCACGCTAACGCCATTCCATCACTTGATGAACAACTAGGCCGACTTCCCCGCCGATACCCATCCCTTCTGGCACCGCAAGTTCGGTATCTTCACTCATGCCAACAAGGGCGTCCGCATCGCCGAGGTCAGCGACGGCACTTCCAGTACGATCCTCGTCGGTGAAATGCAGCGGCTGACGGGCGATCCCGAGTCGAGAAGCGACGGCCGGCTGGGAGGGCCGGGTACTAGCTGCGACGGTTGGGCGGTGGGTGGAATCGCCAACCTCTTCTCCACCGATATCTACTGCGCCGGCAGCGGCATCAACGGCGACTTCTTCCAAGCTCCCGGCAGCGAGCACCCGGGCGGGGTCATGTTCGGCATGGCCGACGGGTCGGTCCGCTTTATCAGCGAAGACATCGATGCAGAAACCTTCCGGGATCTCGGCAGCAAGGCGGGAAACGAGGTTCTCGGCACCGATTTCTGACTCGCATGGTTCGGCACACCGAGGAGAAGGAGAGATTGCATGACGTACAAACAACGACCAATGATGCGCACGGCGCTGTTGATCGCCCTGTTGCCGGGTGCGGGCCTGGTTGCCGGTTGCGGAAGTGATCATCCGCCGCTGGCGCCGGTCTGTGGCGTGGTGACATTGGACGGCGAACCGTTGGCCGACGCGGAAATCGTCTTCACACCCGAGATGGGCCGCCATTCCACGTCGATAACCGACACCCGGGGCAGCTACGAGCTTCAGTATTTGCCCGACGTGTCGGGCGCGGTGCTGGGACCCCATATCGTGCGGATCAGCCGGTTCGATGCCGATACGCTACTGGACAGCGTACCCCCGAAGTACAACGCCCAAACCACACTCAAGGCCGAGGTTGAAAAAGGCTCGAACGAGATCGACTTTAAGCTGACAAGCGACTAGCCTGCATTTCTCACCCTGCTATGTTAACAGCAGATTCCTCATTACCCACGCAACAGGAGAATCGAAAAGATGATGCATTCCAGGCAAGTACGTTGGCTGTTGATTTGCACCCTGGCGCTTCCGGCGATTGCGGCGGTTTCGGCCGATGCCGCGATCAACGTCGTCGTGCCGAAAAAGCTGCAAGAGGACGCCGGACTGAGGCTGGCGACCAACGATCTTGTCGAGGCCCTTCAAAATGCCTCGGACGATAAGGTGTCGGTCATCTACCGATCCGACAGTGGCGGCCTTCCGGCGGGAGACGTAATTCTGATCGGCCGGCCGAACAAGACTCGGGATGATTCCCGGCCGGCGGCAACGGCCGAGAGCTTCCGCATCCGGCCGAGTTCCCTGGACGACCGCAATGGCATCGTCGTGGAAGGTGAGACGCCGGGGTTGATGTACGGCGTATTCAGACTGGCCGAGCGGGTGCGGCTGGGCCGGTCGCCTTGGGATGTAAAACTGGAGTCGACGCCGGCGTTTCCAATGCGCATGTTCTCCGAAGAGGGCCAATTGCTCGATATCCCAGACTTCGGTTACTACAGCGACGAGCCGCCATACGTGGATGAGAAGCGCCTTCAGGTGGAGGTCGACGAGTTGAAGCGGCTCGTCGATCATATCGTGCGGCTGGGCTACAATACCTTCACGATTCTGCACCTGAGTTTTGAGGAGTATGTTGACTATCGGTACTTGGACAAGCCGGTGTACGAGCCGGGCGACCGTCATTTGGCCCGCTCGCCGGTGTTCTGCAAGTGCCTGAAGGAACTGTGCGACTACGCCCACGCCCGGCACGTGGATGTCTATTTGCAGCTTTACGAAACCCAGTTTCCGCCTCGCCTGGACAAGCTCTACAGAGTGAGTCTGAAGAGCCAAAATATGGAGCGGATTATCCAGGCTAAGATACGGGAACTGTTCGAGCGGGTGCCGCTGGACGGCCTGGTCATCACGACGACCGAGACGCACCCACGCTGCGGATACCGCTCGAAGACACTCTGGAAGGGAGCGGGAATACCGGGCGCCGGACGGGTGGCGACGATGTACCACAAGGCTTGCAAAGCCCAGGGCAAGAAGGCCGTCTTCCGTGCGTGGCGGGTTGTTAGTAATCTGTCCGGAGTCCGGCAACTTATCCGGCACGTTCCCGACGATGCCATGTTGGCGATCAAGAACACCGGCGGCGACTACTTCCTCAACTCACACACAACCGGTGTCATCTCCAGTGATGTTGGCAAGCAGCAACCGCTGATGGTGCTGTTCGACACGTATCGCCAGTACGACGGCTGGTCACGGCTGTTCATCTATATGCAGCGGTGGGGCGAAATCGTTCGCGATTGTCGGGCCGGCGGCGTCACGGCGATCAACGCCTGGGGTGCGTGGTCTCCCGGATGCATCTGGCCCGACTGGGAGCCGGGCTACATGCGCGACGGGAAGGGAAAACCGCAGCAAATAAAGGTCTCTTGGGCCGGGCGTTGGAACGACTGGCGTATGTTCACCCGAGGTTTTACCCCGGGCCAGGCCAACGTCTATCTGCTGGGGCGCTTGGCGTGGAATCCGGACGCGGATGTAAGCACGATCGCCCGCGAGTTTGCCGCCTTGCACGTCGGCGCGGCGAATGCAGAGGCGGCCGCCGAGGCCATGATGGCCACCGAAGACGCCTGGGCCGAGGAATACCTACCCGGTGTCCACCCGTGCTACTTGAAGTGGACCATGATTTTCCGAGGCTGCGGTCAGTACGCGCGCATGGAGGAGGCCTATCAGAAAAACACACTGGAAAAAGTCATCGCCGGCAACACGCGTGCTCTGGAGCATGTACAACGGATGGAGGCGGCGTTTGCGAAAACCAAGGCGTCAAAGGCTCCGGATGCCAAGCGATACGCCGAGTTCAAGGAAGGCGTGGAAAAAACCGCGTTGTATCTGCGGACGTTCTACCTGTGGCGTCAGTGCTGGTGGCGTCACCGGGCCGGTCAAGACCTGAAAGGCGAGGCCAAGGCGGCCAATGCCGAGGCGCTTCGGGCGGACAAGGCCCGGCTAATGCCGCTTTTCGACCAGTGGTCCCGTTGGCCGGAGGAAGCCAGGTACTGGCGGATCACCTTCCGCTACGGACGATACGTGATCGCTCCGGACGAGACCGCCCCATACTGGTTCCCTCGCGGCGATAAGACCACAATGGAGGCGACGGCCGAGTTGTTTTGAGGGGGCGAAAAGGGATGCAGTTCCTTTTATCGCAGCCGGCGGGTGTGGCCAATTCCCGATCTTGAAATCCCCCGGGCGATGTGGTACATTTGTCCACATGGTGCAGTGGTATGCACATCGCTCGTAGTAACCCGATTCATCGGGGTTTCGCCTTTCGTGTTTTCGTCCTTTCGTTGTATGAGCCATTAGCAGTCAGCTATCAGCTTTCAGCTTTGGGAAACAACATTGTTCGCAGGTTTTCAGGCTGGCCCCTGGCCCCTGGCCCCTGGCCCCTGACCCCTGACCCATATAGTGTCCAATAATTCATGCGGTTGTAACTCGTTGAAATGAAACAAGTTACAGCAAAAACTGAACCGGGGAAAGTCGCACTGATTGGAGTTTCGACTATGTAAAATCACCAATGGACGGTCGCCGTAATGTGGTCTCTGGCAACAACTTATGACCGATTACAGCGGCCTGTGGGAATTTTCGGACCGGTGAAGTATTCGTCCAAATGTCCAACAATTCGTAAAACCCTGGGAAAACGACACTTGCTGGTGAACGTACATCGAACGCGGTTCGACCGGTTATGATGATTGTATTGGAATCACAATCTCTCTGTTATAAAGCTCTCGGAATCGACCAATTGCACATCGCCGTGTCCAACCTAAACTTAATTAGCAGCGCCGGACGCCTTGCGGCAGTGGTCGCATCCGGCGGCAATGTATAAAAGAACACGAGTCTGTCCCATGAAATCGTTTGTCCGAAAAATCGTTCGCTTTCTCATCGCCGAGGACGGCCCCACGGCCGTCGAGTACGCGATGATTCTGATGTTGATTTTCTTGGTTTGTATTTCGGCAATCACGATATTCGGCCAATCGACCGCCGACAGTCTTCAAGAATCGAACGACTCGATCAGCGATGCACTGGAAGCTCGCGCACCGGCCTGCCAGCCTACTGAACTTTACCGACGGTCAGCACCAGTGTGACCGGCGTGCCGCGCGGCGGTACTGCCTTTGGGTCGGCCATAAACATCAGTGCATCGTTGGCCTGACTGCTTTCGATGGGCAGGTCGAGCATAGCGGTCGAGAAGTTCGACACGCAGATGAGGTCGCCGCCCTCGGCCTGGTAATACTTCCGCCCGGTCTGCTCGTCCTCCCAGAACCCGCTGCCGGCAAACACCCAGCGATGGGCCATCGGCTTTTGCGTCTTGGTGTCGATAATCCAGTCCTGTGCCCGGGCGGTTTGCACCTTGCCGTCCTGGTCTTTCCAGTGCAAGGTAACTTCGATCTCTGAGCCGGCGGCCGGTGCGTACTCCGGATCGAACTTCACCGGATGGCCGGGATCGGCCCCGATGGCCAGCAGCCCGGCGTGAACGACAAACGCCTTCACGTCGACCGCCACGATCGACTCATGCTCCTTGGTGTCCCTCAGACAGGCAAACATCTCCAGCGGGACGTTGGTTTGGCATACTTGGCCTACCATGACCACTCGACCGACCGTCTGATCGATCCAGACCGGCTTTTCCGGGTCCAGCTTTTCAAGGTTCTCGGGGTTCTCGACCAACGGCGGTCCGAGGTCCGACCCGGTGTCGGCTTCCGCAGCGACCGGTTCGTCAGCAGGTTCATCCGCCGGTTCGACCGTCGGCGCGGGCGCCTCCGGCTCGGTTGACGGTTTAGGGATTTCGACCTCGATTTTGTCATCCACCGATGGTTCCGGTTCCGTAACGGCCTGCCGAGAGTCGGAAGCCGGACAACCGCACAAAATCACTCCGGCCGTCAGCACAACGACGGTCCATGCCAGATGTTTCAAAACAGTTAATCGTCTCATCGTCATTGACCTTTCCTGAAAATATGGGAAACTATGTTAGTTTGAAGTATTGTATACCAAGAAGGATAGCCGTTTTCCACCTCGGCGCCCATCCCCTATATGGAGAATCCCAGGAACGGTTGATAAAAGAGGCTCTTCCGTTTTTAGGTGCAAAACGCTAGAAACACGGCCTTCAGGCCGGCGGCCATCTCGCGTAGCTCGGCGATGCTCCGCTGGACCGCTTCCGAGGCCCGGTTCAGGTCCAGAATCAGCCGGCTGAAGAGTGTGCCG
>DAOWNK010000344.1 GCA_030642635.1 Pirellulales bacterium | reverse complement strand
TCCGCTGTCGCCGCAATTGTCCCTCGACAACGTAGTCCTTGTCCAATAAAGCCGCCAGCCGGGCCAACTCGTCCTCACGTAAATTACGTGCACGAATCTGCGGATCGATCCCCGCATCGTGGCACAAGGTCCGGGCGATCTTCGGACCTACGCCGTAAAGATACGTAAGCGCAACGGCAGCCGGACGGTCGTTCGGAATATCAACACCAAGCAAACGCGGCATGTTCAAATTCTCCCTGCTGTTTGGCTTTCTCAACCTTGCCGCTGCTTGTGGCGAGGATTGGTGCATACTACGTACACCACGCCCCGACGGCGGACGATCTTGCAGTGTTCGCAAATTCGTTTCACACTGGCACGGACTTTCATGGTTCTTCCCAAGCGAGACACAAAGTATTTTAATATACTCACAAAGTGCCGAAGTACACAAGTACCTTAGGAGAAGAAAATAGCGTTTTCTGCATACTTTGAACATCCCGGTGGTAAATGTAACGCCACTGCACGCACGGTTCAGCACTACGTATGCCCCATGTTTCCTATTTTGCCTATTGTGTGTTGCGGCAGTGCCTCAATCACAATACCGCTTGCGGGTGCCACTGCTGGCTTGTCCAGCAGTGAGAAACACAGATTCAGTCATGCACTGCTGGACAAGCCAGCAGTGGCACCCGACGGCTAAATGTTTTCCCCCTTCCACCTTCCCCCTTTTCTACCAACTTTCCCCGTTCGGCCCGGCAGTCAGGACCTCGGTACAAGATTGTGTGATCGCCACGGTGTGCTCAAAATGGGCACTCGGCTTGCGATCTACGGTCGCCTGAGTCCAATGGTCTGAGAGCGTCCGCACCCGTTTTGTCCCCATGTTAACCATTGGCTCGATGGCAATTACCAATCCTGGCACAAGCTGAAAGTCGTCGCGGCGGCGGAGTTGTCGGCTGACGAAATTCGGCACCTGTGGGTCTTCGTGCATGTCTCGTCCGATACCGTGGCCGACGAACGCCTCGACGACCGAAAACTTATGGCTTTTGACAAACTTTTCCATCTCGCCGGCCACTTCACTCCACCGCGAGCGCTTGCCCATCAGCTCGATCGCCAACTCCAGAACGCCGCTGGTCACATCGAGCAATCGCCTGACCTCCGGGCTGATTCGTCCGACCGGGTACGTCGCCGCCGCATCGCCGCACCAGCCGTCCAGTTTGCAACCGGTGTCCACGCTGACAATATCTCCTTCCAGGAGTTTTCTCGGGCCGGGAATTCCATGGACCACTTCTTCGTTGATCGAGATACACGTTACGGCGGGAAACGGCACGGTGCCGGGCACGCCTTTGAACAGCGGCTCCACGTTGTACTCTACATAAAGTGCATCGACCGCAGCGTCGATCTCACCGGTGGTCACACCCGGGCGGATCAGCGACTTGACCAATTGGTGGGCCTGCCAAACCAGCAGCCCCGCCTTGCGCATCTTGGCAATTTCCCGTGGCGACCGCAAAATTTCCATTAGTCTAACCTATCCAACACTGTCTGGGCGCGGTCGAAAATCTCCTCAACGGCACCCAGGCCGTCAATACTCTTAAGCAACCCGCACCGGCCGTAATATTCAAGCAATGGCTCGGTCTGCTTGCGATAGGCGACCAGGCGTTGCCGGATGACCTCCGGCGTATCGTCGGCACGGCCGCGGCCGGCAAGGCGACGGAACAATTCTTCTTCGGGCACTTTCAGTTCCAGGACAACATCCAGCGGCGTGCCTTGTTCGGCGAGCATCTTGTCGAGCGCCTCGGCCTGGGCAATTGTTCGAGGGAAGCCGTCCAGCAGGTAGCCGTCTCGGCAATCGTTCTGCCGGAGCCGCTCGGCGATGATCGCCACGATTATGTCGTCCGGGACCAGTTCTCCGGCCGACATATATTTTTCCGCCTTTTGGCCGACCTCTGTTTTCGCGTCTCGCGCCGCCCGGAGCATATCCCCGGTCGACAGGTGTGCCATGTGGTATGTTTCGACCAGTCGTTCGGCCTGCGTGCCTTTGCCTGCGCCGGGCGGGCCTATGAAAACGATCCGCATTGTGCTTTTCTCCGTAGGGTGCGTACAACGCACCGTAATGTGCCAGGGTTGGTGCGTTGTACGCACCCTACATTGCTAAGCCGCGAGCGGCTTACCCCTTCTCCAACAACCCCTTGTAGTTTCGCATAACCAGGTGGCTGTCGATTTTTTGCACCAGATCGAACGCCACGCTGACGGCGATCAGCAGTCCGGTGCCGCCGTAGAAACTGGCCACCGTGTAGTCGATACCCATCCAGCCGGAGATGATAGTAGGAATAATGGCGACCAGTGCAAGGAACCCGGCGCCGACGTATGTGATCCGCACCATTACTTTTTCCAGGTAGTCGGCGGTCCGCTTGCCGGGCCTATAGCCGGGTATGAACGTACCGTAATTTTTCAAGTTGTCAGACATATCCTTCGGGTTGAACGTAATGGCGGTCCAGAAATAGCAAAAGAAGTAGATCATGGCGACATATAGC
>DAOWNK010000308.1 GCA_030642635.1 Pirellulales bacterium | reverse complement strand
CCCTTCCCCCTTCCCCCTTCATCCTACCCCATCTTGAACAATCGTCGTATCAGCCATTCAAAACACAACACACCGCACAGCACACACATCATCCAGCGCAGCCAGGTCTCTTCCCAAACGGGGTCCGGGGCCTCGGGAACGATGATCGTCCGTGTGCGGTCCTTCAACAGCGCGACCAACGACTCGTCGGTGGAGCCGAGGGCTGTCTCCAGCCCCGTGTAATACTTTCCGCCGGTCCGTTCGGCGATTTGCCCCAGCAGCGCATCGTTGCGGGCTGGGTTCTCGCGCTCAAGGTCCGGCACGTTCACCTGGATACGCCGCAACAGGCGTTCGTCCCGGCTTTCAGGCACGGGCAGTTCCAACCTATACGAACCCTCTTGAAGCACCGGGAACCGGCCGGCGTAGGTGCCCGTGCGGCTTGGGTCCGGTTTCAGTGCAACCGTTTGCACCGCACCGTCCGGCAGCACCACTTGCAAGGCAACCTCGGGCGCGTCGAGCGGTTCGAGCCTTACGTCGGTCAGTTGCGCACGCACTTCTACCGAGTTGCCAAGCAAGTATCGATCCTGCCCGACCAGCAGCACGCCGCGACTGGAGCCGCGCAACAGCCGCCCCTGCGAAACGTGCCGGATCAGCTTGGTGTAGAACTTATCGAAGTATGTATCGTCGCTGCGTCGCAGCCGCCACATCTCGCCGCTGCCGATATAAAAGACCCGCCCTGAGCCGTAAAACTGGGTGGCGAAAAACACCGGCCGCTGCCGGCCGCTGCCGGAACGTGGGTCGGAGAATCGGGCCAACACGGTCGCTCCGGGTTTTGGGCCTCGAACCGGACAGTAGCTATACACGCCCTCGAACCCCGCCCAGACTTGTTCGGCGGCCACGGCGCCGTCGACCGGCCGGAGGTACTCGGCCTGAAGTCCCTCGCGGCTGAACTCCAAAGGCCACGGCTCGGCGGCGGTAATCATGCCGTCATCCAACGTGGAAAAACGTCGTTGGAACTCGACGGGGTACAGCGAGCGGACCTTCGCCATGCGGCGGTCTTCGACCCAGCCGCCGATCGTTCGGCCCGTAAACACCGGACCGGCTATCACGATCAGCCCGCCGCCTTGCTCGGCCACCCAGGTCTCCAACAGGTCGATCTGGTCGGCGGAAAATGCCAGCCAATCCGGGTCGAACGCCACTACGCAGTCGTACTGAAACATTTCCTCGCGGGTAACGGGGAAGTCGTCCAGCAGCTTGTCGGCCTCTTGCGAAATGTCAGTGCTGCCGGATTGCAGCAAAACGTCCAGCGTGGTCGAGCGATCGCGATACAACATGGTTCGCAGAAAGCGGTACTCGCGAGTCGGTCCGCCGGCCAACAGCAAGACGCGATTCGTGCGATCGACAATCTCGATCTCGGCAGTGCGAGAGTCGTCGTCCGGATTGTCGTCGCCCTCCGGCGGCCGAACTCGGAAGCAAAGCGTGCGTCGGCCGGGTTGCTCGGGCGTTAGCTCGAACCGGACCGGGATTACCTCGCCGTCGCCGCCCAAGGTCACCTGTTGACGGCCTTCGATTTGCTCGGCGCCGTCGTCGGAGCTGCGCGAGAGCAACTGCACCTCGACCACGCGGCCGGAGAGCCGCTGTGCCTGGATAAATCCGGTCACCGTGTAGTCGTCGCCAGGGTATGCACGGGCTGGGACGACCAGGTCGCTGACACGCACTCCGGAGGGCAGCTTATCTGAACCAATGCCGACCGTGTGGACGGGCAGCCTTTTCTTTCGGGCAAGTTCAATCGCCGCCGCCGGCGAGATGCCGGCGTTCTGGCCGCCGTCGCTCAGTACGACGATCGCCGAGAGCGGCTGGCCGCTTTCGGCGTTAATAACTTGCCGGAGCGCCTCGCCGAGCCGGGTCTCGCTGCCGCCGGGCGTGAGGAACTTGTGCCAATCGACTACCTCGTCGGAAAGTTTTTCGAGCAAAACCACTCGGTCGCGGTCCAAACCATCACTGAATTGCAACACGACCACGTCGTGTGTATTGCGCAGCCTTGCAAGGAAATCGGGCTGGGCCAGTGTGGTGGCTATTTGTTGGGATCTACTGATACCTTGTGATTTTTGGCGTGCCACGGCCGTTTCGGCCGTGTGCGATCCTGGCACGGCTGACACAGCCGTGGCACGTACCTTTTTATCGTCGGTCAGTGCCATGCTCATACTGGTGTCGACCAGCAATACCACACGAGAGTTGCAGACCAACTCGCGCTCGGTACGCCATTGCGGTTGCAGATACAGAATCAGCAGCCCAAGGAAAGCAACCGTTCGCAGCCCGCCGAGGAACCATCCCAGCGCCGGGCGCCAATCGACCGCATCGCGGCGATACATCCACCGGACGAACAACACGACGGCCGCAAAGACGCAGACCGGCAGTATCCAATCGGCGTTTGACTGGATGCGCCCCCACTCGAACGTCGTGCGGACAAGCCCTTCGGCAGTGGTCATCGCACACCTCCCGTGGCCGTAGAACTTATCCGCACCGGCGGATGGTAGCTTACCCACCAGGCGACGATCTGCTCGCAGATCAGCAGCACGACCAACAGGTACAACAACCAATCACTTACGTTGGCGCCGGCCGGCTCGCCGAGTTCGTACTGAAACGCGGCGGCCCGACGGTAGTCGTACTTTACGTTCGGCAGCCGCGCGGCCAACTCCGGCCCGGAGACGACCTTCAGATCACCCTCCGACGGATCGACGTTAAACGCAAAGCGCTCGGTGATTTCCGCCCCGTCGGTCTTTCTCAGCAGTGCTTCGTAGATGCCGCTTGTGCCGGTCTCGGAAAACGAAACCGCAAGCGACCCGTCGGCTCCCGGCACGGCGTCGACTACGGCCGTCGTCGTAGCGTCCGGCTCCGGCGCAACGAAGTGGACCTGCGGCTGGTATTCGGCCGCATCGAGCGTCAACTCCAGCTTCGATCCAACCTGGTGCAAAGCCGCTTCGGACGGGCGGCCCGCCAGGTACGCCTGCATGTCCTGGACCGCCACGACGAAGCTCGGGTTCAGCGCCCAGTTGTTCCATACCGGTGCGGCGGTGGTCAGAAACGCCACGACCCGGCCGGCGCCGAAGCTGCGCTCGACAGCCAACGGTGCGGCGTTGCGCAGCCGGGCGATTACGCGGGTTGTAGAATCGTCCGCCGTCCGCCGTCCGCCCTGCACGGCAAAGTATCTGTGCACGAGCACCGTGTCCAAAAAATTGTTCCGCTTCTCGGCGAACACACGGAAGATGAAATGATCGCCGACTTGCAGGTCGGGTGCATTTTCCAATCGGTCGATCGGCAATTCCGCCTGTGCTGCGATCGGCACGGG
>DAOWNK010000134.1 GCA_030642635.1 Pirellulales bacterium | reverse complement strand
TCTGTGCACGAGCACCGTGTCCAAAAAATTGTTCCGCTTCTCGGCGAACACACGGAAGATGAAATGATCGCCGACTTGCAGGTCGGGTGCATTTTCCAATCGGTCGATCGGCAATTCCGCCTGTGCTGCGATCGGCACGGGAAACAGTCCTTCGCCGTTACGATAAAATTCTTCGTTTAGGAATCGGCTGCTGGAATTCTCGCCGAGGAACATCGCCAGCCCTCCGCCGTTGGAAACGTATTGCTCCAGCGCCTCGACGGCCGAGTGATCCAGCCGCTCGACGTTCACCAGGTTGATCGCATGGAACTCGTCAAGCGGCTGAATGCTCAGAAACTTCGGCATTTCGATCTGCGGGCGGATTCCGGTGCGTACCGAGCCGCCGGGCGATGACGCCGTACTCAGATATTTGGCGTCGCGAGCCGCCGTGTCGCCGTCGACGATCAGCACCGGCACCTCTGCCGGCAGATTGAACGTTACGCAGCGGAAGTTATCGGCCGCCACCGCGTCGCTCTCCAGCCGTGCGGTTATCTCATGCCAGCCGGGGGTGGGAAAATATACCGAAAACCGCCCTTTCACCGTGCGGCCGGGTGGGATTTCGGCTATCGTCACCGCCGGCCGAACATGACCGTCTTCCTCCAACAACACGGAGACCTCTCGGGCGGTCGCCTGGCCGAAGTTTTTCACAGCGACTTCCACCGGCCAAGGCACACCGGCCGCACGGATGCCCGGCTGCGGTGCAAGTGAAGTGATCACCAGGTTCGGCCGCATGGTTTCCACGCAGCCGACCAGGTGCAATTCGACACCCGAATTACACAATTCCGGCAACTGCCCTTTTAACTCCGTCGGGTCGTCCCATTCCTTGGCGCGAAAGTCGGATATGATGTAGACGATTCGCCGCCGGCCGTTGCCCTCGCCGAGCAACTGGCCGATTGCCTCGATGGCCCGACCCGGCCCGGCGGAGGTTTGCGATGCCTTGATCTCCTCCAGCGCATCTTCAAGTCGGCCGGCGAAATCGTTGTTGACCGGTTCGGTGAGCATGTCCGGCCTCAAGCCATGATCCTGCATTGAGACTCGTGAAAATCGCAGGATGGTAAACAACTGCGGCTGGACTTCTCGGGCGGCCTCGGCTGCAATCCGCTCAATCACCGCCTTGGCCTCGTCCATGACACTGGTGCCGGCCCAGCGGTCGGACATCGAAAAACTGTCGTCCAGCAGCACTATGTGATGTGTTTTCGTATTGCCGAACCATTGTCCAAACTGGTTGCGCAATATCGGCTGTGCAACGATCAACACCACCGCGGCGATTGCAGCGGTGCGCATCATAAGCAGCAGGAGTTGCTTCAGTATGATCCACGTGCGGTTTTTCTTTTGGCTTTGCAGCAGGAATTCCATGGCCGCCCACTCCACACGCCGGTGTCGCAGCATGTTGATCAGGTGGATCAACACCGGAACGCCGATGATCGGCAGTCCCCAAAGCAGTGCTGGATGGATAAAAGTCGGCATGAGTAGTGGGTAACGGGTACGCGCCGGGCAAGCCCGGCCGCTACACGTTTTCCTTCCCCCTTCCCCCTTCCCCTTTCCCCCTTTTCCTATGGTGCATTCCCAACCGGTTGTTCAAGTACGCGGCCAGTGCGGCGTCCAGCGGTTGGCTGGTTCGCAGCAGCGAGTAATCAACGTTGTTGCGAACGCAACCCCGGCGGACTTCTTCGAGGTAATCATTCAATGCGGCCAGATATCCCTCGCGCAGCGCACGTGGGTTGCAGCGCAGTTGCTCGGGCAGTTCAAGGCCGTCGAACCGTGTGGGGCCGGTAAACGGAAAATCCAACTCGTCGTCGTCCAACACGTGGAACACCATCACGTCGTGACCTCGGCTGCGCAACAGCTTCAGCCCGCGGAACAGGCCCTCGCGGTCGACCAACAGGTCGGAGACCAACACCACCAGTCCCCGCCGCGGATAGGTCTCGGCCACGGCGCGCAGCACCTGGTAGATGTCGGTTTTCTCCTGCGGAGTGCTTACGTCCATGGCCTTGACGATCGAGTCGAGGTGGTTTCGCCTTGTGCGCATCGGGACTGTCATTCGCGTGGACCGATCGAATGTAACGCATCCGACGGCGTCCTGCTGGCGCAGGATCAGGTACGCAAGGCTGGCGATGATCGTACAGCCGTACTGGTACTTGTTCATCGCGCCGGCGCCGTAGTGCATACTGGCCGAGGTATCGCACAGCAGCGTACAGCGCAGGTTGGTATCTTCTTCGTATTGTTTGACGTAGTAGCGGTCCTGTTTTGCCCAGACTTTCCAATCGACGTCGCGCAGATCGTCGCCGAAGACGTACTCGCGGTGTTGCAGGAATTCGACCGACTGGCCGAAGTAAGGGCTGCGATGCATTCCCGACAAAAACCCCTCGACCACGTGTCGGGCGCGCAGCTCCAGCCGTGCGATGCGGCTTATTACTTCGGGGCGTAGAAATTTTTTGGTGTCGGGCATTGTTGGGGAGCTATTCACGATGCAAAAATCTTCTGGAACCGTGGATCGCCGGTAAGCTCGTCTTCCTTGGTCGGGGTGATTGCAAGGATTCGCTCGACCAGTTCGTCCGGCGTAACGCCTTCGCTCTCGGCGGTGAAACTCATCACCAGCCGATGCCGCAGGACCGGCTTTGCCAACGCCTGGATGTCTTCGCAGGTGACGTGCGTACGGCCTTGCAGCAGTGCCCGGGCCTTCGAGCCGATAATCAAAAACTGCACCGCCCGGGGACCGGCGCCCCAGCCGAGTTGCTCCTCGACGAACTCGGGGGCGCCCGGCTCGCGGACTCGTGTTTGACGCACCAGAGACAGCGCGTAGCGGATTATATGATCCGAGACCGGCACCTCGCGGACGATCTGCTGCAACTCGATGATCTCCTCGGCATTCAGCACCGGTTCGACCGAGTCGATCATCGTCGAGGTAGTCCGGCGAGCCACCTCGAACTCCTCATCGAAGCTCGGATATCTGACGAATATCTTGAACATGAACCGGTCTTGCTGGGCCTCGGGCAACGGGTAGGTGCCTTCCTGCTCGATTGGGTTCTGTGTGGCCAGTACGAAGAACGGCTCGGCCAGCTCGTGCCGCACCCGGCCGACGGTGACCTGCCGCTCCTGCATGGCTTCGAGCAGCGCGGCCTGGGTCTTGGGCGGCGTGCGGTTGATCTCATCGGCCAGGATGACGTTGCTGAACAGCGGTCCTTCGAGGAATCGGAAATCGCGAGTGCCGGTGCTGCGGTTCTCCTCGATCACGTCGGTGCCGGTGATGTCGGCCGGCATCAGGTCGGGGGTGAACTGTATGCGGCTGAAACTGAGGTTCAGCGTGCGGCTAAGCGTGCTAATCATCAGCGTTTTGGCCAGCCCGGGCACACCCTCAAGCAGGCAGTGGCCGCGGCTGAACAACGAGATCAGCAACTCGTCGATCACGTGCGTTTGTCCGACGATGACCTGGGATAGTTGGTCTGTGATTTTCTGTTTTGCATTGCGGTGTTTTTCGATAGCGGCGTCGTCTTGAGTGCTGAGTTCATGTTTGGGCATGGGGAATTCCTTTTAGGGTGGGTAACCATTTAGCCGGTGAACTTGTTCGCCGCGTGAAGCGGAAAAGAGGTTATCATCATGTTCACGGTTGTGCACCAATCAGTGTCGCTTTCGCGCCGTGCAAGCACGGCGGCTAAATGGACATTATAAATTATCAAAAGTTATCTCTGGTAAATCGGCAGCACACCGTTTTGCAGTTGCAGGATTGTAAGGTTTACTGCGGTGGTGTATACGCTTCCGATGTGTCCTTGCGCCCACGACCCGTCGGCGCCGGCCTCCGAGACAAGCCGTTTTTGGATTTTCTCGCGGTAGGTTTTCCAGTCTTTGCCGCCTTCGCGATACATCACCTGGGCGTAGTAGTAATGCGTGTAGTGCCAGTGACCGAAACTTCTGCTGGAGACGTTGCCTATCTTTCCTTTGCAGTATTTCAGCAGTTTTGGGACGTATTGGCCGTCGTATTCTCCGGCGTTGTATAAGCACGCGATGGCGGCGGCGGTGATGGCGGGCCGACCGCCGCCGCCCTTCGAGTTGTACCGCACCCCGCCGTCCGGCCCGGTGCAGTTGTGTATGTATTGAACGGCCTTATCAATGATCTCTTTTGGAACGGGTATTCCCGCATTTCGACACCCTCGAAGCCCCTGCACCTGCGTAATCGTGGTTGAACCTTCGTCGAACCCTCCGCCGTCCTTCGCGCTGACGTATCCCCAGCCGCCGGCTTTTGTCTGTGCACGCCCGGTGAAGACCACCGCGCGGCTGAGCACGTCGATGAGTTCCTCGCGCCGTTCGGCGTCCTCTTCCTCGCCGAGCACCTGCGATAGGAAGAGCATGGAGAAACCGTGTCCGTAGGTGTAGCGGTCGTCGTACACCGGGTCGCCGATAAGCCCGTTGCGTCGGCTGCGGCTGACCAGGTAATTCACCGCTCGCTGGACGTTCTTGGCGTATTTTCCTTGTGTGGTGGTTGAGCCTTCGCACAACAGCGCCGTTCCAGCCAGTGCGGTCATGGCGGTTGGATATCGGTTGCTGTTGGCCGTCCAGTGTCCGATGCTGGACTGTCGCGAGGCGAGCCACTCCAGGCCACGCGATGTTACTCGGCGTACGTCGGCCCGGCCGGCCGCGGCTTGGCCTGCCGCAAACAGCAATACGATGACGATCGGTAGTGCTAGGCTTTGTCGGAAAACTAAATCCGACGTCGTATGCAAGTTGTGCCACGGCTGTGTCAGCCGTGGTTTTTGGTGCTTCGGCACGGCCGACACGGCCGTGGCACAACGTTTTCCGACAAAGCCTAGCAGTGTGAGGTGATGGTTTTGCATGGTTATTCAACCGCCTTGCGGATGGCCCTTTTAATGGACTCCAACAGCGTCGGACCGGTGTCCGCCTGGTCGGTGAAGGTCAATCTTACGGTATTTTGGGCCATCGCAAGCTCGACGGTCTTCTTCTTCGGGTTGCCGCTGATCTGGAAAATGTTTGTGCGCCATGTAAGCGATTTCCGGTAAACGGTTCGGCCGGTCCGCTTGTCGATGCACAAGATCGACATCCGGTACCGTTCGGAGCCGGACCGCTTCGGATTGAACGTTCGGCAGACGAACGTCAGCACCGGCAGCCGCCCGGGTTGGCTCAGCAGCAGGCACTGGTTTTCGATACTCACCGGCTCGGGCCACATCGCTCGTCCTTGATTGTCGAACATGTACGCCTTGCCGCAACGGATCACCTTGGACGACACAGTGCGGTGAATTTGTTGGATCGAGATGCGATTCTGCTCTGTGTTTTTCGGCTGACAGTGCGTTACAACCGCGTAATCGTCGCCCGAGGGCAATACGAAGAACTCCAAGAGGT
The DNA here is from genome assembly GCA_030642635.1 of Pirellulales bacterium. Taxonomy (GTDB): domain Bacteria; phylum Planctomycetota; class Planctomycetia; order Pirellulales; family Thermoguttaceae; genus DAOWNK01. The sequence continues at coordinate 3,040 of DAOWNK010000134.1, read as the reverse complement.
TCTTTTCCGGTTCGAGTTGTGTCTGAAACATGATTTGTCCGTCGGGCAACGAGAGCAATACGAACCGGCCGTCCGGCTGTAGCACGCCGACCGCCCCATGGCCGACCAAGCACGTTTTCGCTCCCCGTGCAAACGTTTTCGGCGGCCACACGTCGCGCTGCCGCCAAACGTCCAGCAGCTTCAACGTGGGTTGTTCAGCGTCATGTTCGTTCCAAAGCAGCATCTGCGAACCGAGTGTTGCAAGATGCAGGGCGTTGCGCGGAATTTTGCGAGTACCCAACGGCTCTCCGTCCAATGCCCGAAATACAAGCGCCTCTTCCTTGTTCGGCGACACGGCAAAGACGAACCGGTCGTCTCCGAACAACTTGCTTCCAGGGACAATGCCATGCTTAAGCCAAAGCGTCTCGCCGCTTAACGGATCGACGACGACAAGGCTTTTGTAGAGTTGAAAACATACGTATCGGCCGGTGACGATTCCCAAGGCATTGCGGACGTCCTGGCGCCCCGACATGTTGAACCGCCCGATCACCGCCGCTTGGAATGGAAGCCGCCAGACGGTGAGCGCCTCGACGCCCGGGCCGGTAAGGTCACGATCCCACAATCGCTTCGGTGAGATCGAATCGGACGGCCCCGGCGATCCCAAGGTGTCAATCGCAACTATCTTGTAACCCACCGACATCAACAGCAAATGTCCCTTCGCACGACCGTAGGTCATACTCGGATTAAACGGCATGCTGTGTCGATCACCCTTTTCAGCCAATGATATTTGCCACCGCTGTGTACCCAGCGAGTCGTATCCGAGCACTCGACGTTTATTCTGATTGTACTTCAGCGATGTTCCGCGAAAGAACGGGCCGCGCTCACCGAGTACCGCCACGTCGAATCGGCCGTGGTCTTGCGAGCGACGTTTCAAATTTTTTTTCTTTACTCCGATGGTCGGCCATGGATCGTCGTGCCGCAGAATCGCCGCAACCGACCCGTCGGCGGGCAACGCATCGAGTAACTCCTTGCCGGTCTTGCCGTCGGAGCAAATCACCTCTGCAAACTCGTTACCCAGACGACGGTAGCACACTGCAGCGTCCTCCGGGCGGTTTACTTCGACGAGCAGATCGGCCAGTTTGGCCGTGGCCGTGCCGGCAGTAGCCGGGTCGGACGATTCGCAGTCGGCAAGCAGCAGCATCTCGGCCTCGATGAACCGTTTGTCTTCGATCAGCCGGGCGATCAATTCGCGGCGTGCTCCGGCGGCGGCCGGATGGCCGCCGAAATAGTTCAGAAACCGTTGCAAGGATTTGATGCCGCCGTCGGCCATGGCCGCCTTCAGCCTGGTCTCGATCCGTGAGTCGAACAATGCCGTATCTTTGCCCAACTCTTCGCGCAACGACGCCAATTTGCCCTGTATCCAACTGTCAAGACGCACCGACCACGATTTGTCGACCGTTACCGACGGCAAGCCCTTTTGGTTCGACTCATCACTGTCATGCTCCTTTATGCCCAGGTCCGCCAGTTTCAGGTAGCAGTCCAGTGCTGCGGTCGGTTCGCCCGATCGCTGAAGTCCGGTCGCCATAATCCGCAAGTACGTCACCCGTTGCTGCGAGTCGTCCAGCAGCGATTCGATTTCATCCGTTCGGCTGCGATAGTCGGCGAACTGCTGCTTCAGGCCATCCAACAACGCGTCTCGCAACAGCGTTCTGTTCCTGGGCGAATCGTCCAGTTCGTGTGCACGGCGAAAACACTCGACGGCCTCCTGGTGCTTTCCGTCGTCTAACAGAACTTCTCCGCGCAGACACAGCGCCGCAGCGTCGTCCGGCCGATCTGCCAGACGGCGGTCGGCCTCCTCCCTGGCGACGTCTAACTGGTAGAACACCTCAAGGCCGTCAATCCCCTGCGAGATCACACGTCCTCGGTAGCAAATCAGGTTCCCCGGCACGGTTCCGTTGCGAGATTTCGATACCTGGGCAATCCGTCCGGTCGACAGATCGACCGCGACTACCTCGGCGGTGCTTAGTGGGATGAAATATTGGTTGCCGCTTAAAAACCCACGTCCGCTGGGCATTGCGCCCTCGGGCAGCGAGACGGTCCGGCCGTCCCATGCCGGCTTGGGACGGCCATGCTCGTTCGCTTCGTTCAGACGCAGTGCCCGAATTTCTTTACGACCCACCAACACCACCTTGCCCTGGTGAACGCACGCTACGTAAAGGTCGTCCTGACGAGGATATTTCCATAGCAACTTGCCGTTGATCAGGTTCAGACAATGCAGTTCGTTCGATTCCGTCGGAGTTGCCAACACTCGGCCGTCGGCAATTGTGATGCTGGCATCGACCCAACGATGCAGCCAAATGTTGTCGGAGCCACCTGCCAGTCGCCTTGCTAATATGGAGCGGCGGAATTCACTGCGCAGGGCGTAACGATATCCCCAAAGCAACGATCGGGTGCTCAGATCGACTGCCACCACCGCGCCGGTCGAGGTGGGACACACCAGTATCCCGTCGGCATACGAAGGCGAAACACCGGTCAGGCGGCGCATTGGGTCGATCAAAATGTTTCGCTCCGCCATGGCAATCTGCTGTGACCACGTCACCTTGCCCGACTCGGCGTCCAGGGCGAACAGCCGAATCTCTCCGGCCGTCTCGCCGAGCACGTAGAGATGTCCGGTCAACGGCAGCGGCGGGCCGAGGAAAAATGTCCCGGCTTGATGAACGTCGCCTTGATCGCTCGGAGTACCGATCTGCCACTTGAGCTTGCCGGTGCGGATATCGTGTGCCGCCAGCCGATTGTACGGTTTTGGGGCCACGGTGTCCAGTTGACGCCCTCGACGCTTTATCTGAACGATTTGTCTGAGAGATGTACTGACACTCAAGGGTAGGTCTTCGATAGAAAAGACGTAACGACCGTTGCTGCTTATTGTGCCGTAAGCGGCGTCGTCCCATATCCGAAAGCCCAACAAGGTGGTCAACGGACTAATCCAACTCGACAATTCTCCCGATGATGTGCCGTCGCTGATGCTTTCAATAGAATTTCGGGCCGGCGTTTCCCAAAGCCG
>DAOWNK010000159.1 GCA_030642635.1 Pirellulales bacterium | reverse complement strand
GTTATTGCTGATCCGCACATTGACGGGGACGCAGATCGAGATGCCCAATTTCGGACCGCTGTTGCCGCCGTAATTAACGCCAAAAGCAGCAGAAAGACCGAGTTGGTATTCGTGGTAGGAGATATTGGCTGGGGTGGCTCCGGCAAAACCGAACACCTAAACACAGCAAAAGCAATACTGGACGACCTGAACGCCGTGGGTATTCCTTATGTCCCCATCATAGGTGACAACGAAGTGCAGACCGGCTGCGACGAGGCATTCAATACCGTCTTTACACCCCAGTATACATATCTTTCCACTGCTGCCGGTATCGAGAATTGGCAAAAGGCGTCTGTCCCGGTTAGCGGCATGTATCTTCAAAATTTTTCTTTTGATTACAAACAGTGTCATTTCACATGTGCGGATTTTGTTTCCAGAGCAAGTGGAGATGAAGGCGGAGAACTTCACGACTTTGAGGACGGTTCATGGCCATGGTTCAAAGATGATATTGCAAACGCCCCTAAACTCAAAGGCGAAAGCATAAATGTCATGACACATATCGGAATGTTTAATACGGGGTTTGAATTTGCTGACAAATATCTCTTTTCGGACGAAGAAATGACGACCATAAAAGACTTTGTCTATTCGCATAGAGGCGATATTGACTCAAACTACGCGGGGCACATCCATCAAAACTGGACGCAGGGTGTATACAAGTGGTTCAGTTTGCTTTATACGGCTAGAGTAACTGATGAGACTTGGTATGACATAAGAGGGCTGGAGACTAATGATCCGGGGATAACCGTTAGATGGGTTGAAGTAGACAACAGCGGATCGACAATTACCTACTTAACATACACCGAAGCTGTACCGGAACCCTCTACCGTCGCGTTGCTGCTTAGCGGGATCGGATGCCTTGCGGCATTGGCCGTCCGGCGGAAGTTGAAGTGTCGAGCGTAGGGTGGGTCGAGCGTAGCGAGGCCCACCATGTGCGGGAGGGGTTGGTGTTAGATTTTCCAAAAGGTGGGCCTCGCTACGCTCGACCCACCCTACATTTGTTTCAGTGGTTTCAAATTTTACATAGTGTAAAACGCCCTGGGACCGCAGTCCGGGGGCGTTTTTCTATGTCCTTTTGCAAACAATCAATGTCACGTCTTAGTATAGCAATCGCGGTGGTTTTGCTGGCGGTCGGCAGTGTTCGGGCCGAGAACGAAGGCCAGGAGGACCTCGACAAGGCCACCGAGGTGAAGCTGACCGCCGGTACGCTTAGCGACCTGGCCGAGGTAATCCGCCTGGCCGAAAGCGCCATTGAAAAGGGCCTTGACCAGGACAACACCCAGTTCGCCGAGAGCCTGCTTACCGCTACGCTGGTCCAGCGCGGCATGGCCATGAGCGTGGCGATTTTCAAAAGCTCGCCGCCGGACGCCCGATGGCCGCAGTTCCGGCACGTCGCACTGGAAGACCTGGAAAAGGCCGTCAAGCTGAACCCCAAGCAGCCGCAGACGCTGTTGCTGATCGCCAGGCTGAACATGCTGCCCGAAGGCGATGCAAAACGGGCGGCCGAGGCCGTCGATCAGACCATCGAACTGCTGGCAGACGACCCTCAGCAGCGTGCCCGGGCGCTGGTGCTTCGGGCAGGAATCGAGGACGACCCGGAAAAGCAACTGGCCGATCTGGACCTGGCGCACGAAATCGCACCGGACAACACGGCCGTAATGCTGCTCAGAGCGGGCATCTACCACGAGTTGGACCAGCCGGACAAGGCCATAGCCGAGCTTGAAGAGCTACGTAAGCGGAAACCCAAAAACCCGCTGGTATTGATGCAGCTCGGCATGGCATACACCATCGAGAAGAAGTGCGAGAAAGCAATTGAGGCATACTCGGCCATGCTGGCCGAGGCGCCGGACGCCTGGCCCGCGCTGCGGGGACGCGGCGACGCGCTGCTTAACCTCGGAAAACAAGCCGAGGCCGTGGCCGATTACGAGAAGGTATTGAAGCTGCGGCCGAAAGACGCCGGCACTATGAACAACCTGGCCTGGGTGCTGGCCACCTCGCCGGACGAGAAACTACGCAACGGCCGGCGGGCGATTGAGATGGCCACCAAGGCCTGCGAGTTGACCGAATACAAGCAGGCACACATCCTCAGCACGCTGGCCGCCGCTTATGCCGAGACCGGCGATTTCGACTCGGCGGTCAAGTGGGTTGAAAAGGGCCTTGAAGCAGTCGGCGAAGACAAGTCGCTGAAAGAGCCGCTCAAAAAAGAGTTGAAAAGCTACCGCGCCGGAAAGCCGTGGCGCGAGTCGCTCGCACCGTAAACATTCGCCAAAGGCGTTCGTAGTGCCCCGATTTATCGGGGCTGTCCGGCCGAATCACGGGAAAGACCGCATAAATGCGGTCACTACGTACCGGGAAAGACCGCATAAATGCGGTCACTACGTACCGGCGGTAGCTAAATGGTTCACACACGCGGCCGTTTCGTACAACTGTTTGCGAGTCCACGGAATCGCGTTGACGCCTTGGCGGACGAACAACGCTTGGAACAACTGCAGCGAGCCGGTCGTGAATGCGGCGGCCGAGCCGGCCAGGTAGAGCCGCCACGCCCGAACGAACCGCTCGTCGAACATTTCGGTGATCTCCTCGGCCGACGACTCGAATCGCTCCAGCCAATATTGCAACGTCCGGGCATAGTGCAGACGTATGTTCTCCAGGTCCAACAGCGCGAACTCCCACGGCTCGAAGATAGTCATAAGTTCACAAGGACTGGGTGGATAAACGCCGGGAAATATCCGACGTTCGATCCAGCGGTTCTTCGCGGCCGGTCGGTTCCGGCCGATCACCTGGATCAATCCCCGGCCGACCGGGCTGAGGCAGCGGTCCATCATCGTTCCGAAATCGCGGTAATGGTTCACCCCGACGTGTTCCAACATGCCGAGCGAGACCAGCGCATCGAAACGGCCGGCGATGTTGCGGTAATCGTCCTCGATGAATTCCACGCGATCTTCAAGCCCTTCCGCCTCAGCTCGTCGGCGGGCGTAGACAATTTGCCGATGTGAGATGTTGAACGCCTTGACCGTCACGCCGTAGTGTTTGGCCATGTAAAGCGCCGTGGCGCCCCAGCCGCCGCCCACGTCGACGACGCTCTCGCCCGGCTTCAGCCACATCTTCCGGCAGACGTAATCCAACTTGGCCAGTTGCGCGGCTTCCAGCGTGGCGTCCGGCGTGGGAAAATAGGCGCCGCTGTAGACCATCTCATCGTCGAGCCACAGCCGATAGAAATCGTTGCCGATGTCGTAGTGGCGGTGGATGTTGTCCCGTGCGCCGCGGATCGTGTTGCCACTGCGCCGGTTAAGCCATGGGATTATCTTTGCCGACAACGCCCCGGACGATCGACCGGACGCCGACATCGTCCGATAGACGGCCTCAAGGAACTCGAGCAGATCGCCGTCAACCTCGATGCGACCGTCGGTGTAGGCTTCACCGAAGTGCAGTTCCGGACGGACCAGCAGCCTAAGCAGCGTCGACCGGTCGTGAATAAAGACCCGTGCAACAGACGGTCCGCCGCCGGCAATCTCCTCACCGTTCCACAAGACCACGCGAACCGGTGGATTGCCTATCGCCTTGAGCAATTGGCGAACGAGCCGCTTAGAAGCCCTGTCGCTAAAATTAACCGCGACGCGAGAAAACATTGGCGATGCCCCTACCTGTTTAACAAGCTACTAGAAATTCTAGCTCACTTGCGAGAAAAGGCAATACCAATGTGCTACGTGGGTGCAAGACCGCCGTACCGGCGGCCGCTAAACGACGCCGATCATCTCGCCGGCATGGTAACTCGACCGGACAAACGGCCCGGCGGCCACGTGTGTGAACCCGATGCCGCGTGCAGCCTTGCCCAGGTAATCGAACTCATCCGGCGGCACGTAACGGGCCACCGGCGCCTGCGCCGGCGACGGACGCAGGTATTGCCCGAGCGTTAGCATCCTACAGCCGGCATCGTGCAGATCGGCCAAGGTGTCGAGCAGCTCATCTGTAGTTTCACCCAGCCCGAGCATCAATCCGGTCTTCAGCAGCACGCCCGGGTTGCGACGGCCGATATGCCGGAACATCTCCAACGTCCAGGCGTAGTCGGACTTCACTCCGCGGATAGCGTGGTACAGCCGTGGGACCGTCTCGGTGTTGTGGTTGTAGACCTCCGGCGCCGCCGCCAGCACCCGATCGACCGCCGCCGTGTCGCCTGCAAAGTCGCCGGGCAGCACCTCGACGGTCGCGCCGGTCTCCCGACGCACCTGCGTTACGGTTTGGTAGAATTGCTCGGCACCGCCGTCCGATAAATCATCGCGTGTAACGCAGGTTATCACAACGTGTTTCAGCGCCAAGCGTCGAGCGGCCTCGGCCAGGCGGCGCGGCTCGTCCGGATCGACCACTCCGGGCCGGCCGGTCTTGATGCTGCAAAAGCGGCACGACCGGGTGCACACATCGCCGAGTATCATAAACGTGGCCGTCCGCTGCGAGTAACACTCCATGCGGTTGGGACATTTTGCATGGTCGCAAACGGTTTGCAGCCCCAATTCGGCGATCAGCCGCGCCGTGGCGCGGCCGGCGCCGCCGGTCGGCACGTTGCGCTTCAGCCAGCGGGGCAGGGATCGGGGTTCTGGGTTTGACATTATCGTTTAGCCGTCGCCGGCACGGCGACGCACTTGCGTGGCGATAAACATGGAAGTATTATTGTTACATGTCGAAAAAGAAAAAACAGGGCGCCAACGCGAATCCGAACGAACGGGTAATCACCCAAAATCGCAAGGCTCGCCATAATTACACGGTGCTCGATACGCTTGAGTGCGGTATCGTGCTAGTCGGCAGCGAGGTGAAGAGCTTGCGCAACGGCAAGGTCTCGCTCTCCGAAGCGTACGGCCGGCTGCGCGACGGCGAGGTGTGGCTGGTCGGCTGCGATATAGCCGAGTACACCGAGGCGAACCGTTTTAACCACGAGCCGCGCCGCCCGCGCAAACTGCTCATGCACCGCCGCGAGGTGCATCGGTTCGCCGGCCTGGCGTACGAGCAGGGCCTTACATTGGTGCCGCTTAAGATGTATTTTAAGAGCGGTCGGGCGAAGGTGCTGCTGGGCATCTGCCGCGGCCGACAACGGCACGACAAACGCCAGGCCATGAAAACCGCCGAGGCCAAACGCGACATGGCCCGGCAAATGCACAAAAGATAACAATACGTATAATAACTTAACGAAAACACCACGGAGTCACGGAGGACACAGAGAAGAAAAACAGTAGATGGAACCACAGATGAACACGGATGAACACGGATAAATACAAGTAAGAAAAGTCGTGTTGAAGATACACATTTCCGATTCAGACTTAGTTCTGTGTTCATCCGTGTTCATCTGTGGTTCCATCTTCCTCCGTGACTCCGTGGTGAATATGGTGTTTTAATTAAACAACGTAACAATATGCTGCACCTTACAGAAGTCAAAAAATCGTTCGTTCAGCCGGACGGCTCCGCACTGCCGATCCTGGACATACCGGAGTTTCGCGTCGCAGCCGGCCAGCAGATGGTGCTGGTCGGCCGGAGCGGCTCCGGCAAGACGACGCTGCTGCACATAATCTCCGGCATCAGCCGGCCGGACGCCGGCAGGGTGCGGATCGACGATTGGGAACTCACGCTGTTCTCCGAGGCCGAGTGCGACCGGTTCCGTGCGCAGCGAATCGGGTACGTCTTTCAGACGTTCAACCTGCTGCCGGGCTTCTCGGCCCTGGAAAACGTGCTGTTGGCGATGCGTTTCGCCGGTGGACGGGCGGATAAGGCCAGGGCGCGAAAACTGCTGGACCGCGTGGGGCTTAGCCATCGCACGACACACCGGCCGGCAATGCTCTCGGTCGGCGAGCAGCAGCGAGTGGCTGTCGCCCGGGCGCTGGCGAACAAACCCAAATTGCTGCTTGCCGACGAGCCGACGGCCAACGTCGACGCCGGACACCAGCAGCAGGTGCTCGACCTGATACGTGAAACTTGCCGCGAAGAGGACGTTGCACTGGTGCTGGTAACCCACGCAGCCGAGGTCGCCGAGCAGTTCGAGCGGATTGATCGTTTGGAGGAAATAAACAGGAGTCAGGGATTAGGGATTGGGGATTAGGGATTGGAATTCGGTCCTCCACCTCAACTCTAATCCCCAATCCCCAATCCCTAATCCTTGATTTACACATGAGCCTTTGGAAAATAGCATGGCGTAGTATCCGGCAGCGGGCGTTGGCCTCGACGCTAACGGCCGTCTCGATGGGACTTGGCGTTGCGCTGGTGGTGGCCGTGCTGGTAATCCATGCGGTGGTTCACCAGTCGTTCCATCGCGGCGGGGAGGGCTACGACCTGCTGGTCGGCGCAAAGGGCAGCCCGTTGCAGCTTGTTCTAAACTCGGCTTACTACCTGAGCGAGCCGATCGAGAACATCCCGTACAGTTATTACGAGGAGTTCGTCCACGGCCGGTTTGCCGGCGAGGTCGAGACGGCCGTGCCGATCTGCATGGGACACAGCTACAAGGGCTACCGTGTGGTCGGCACCACGCCGGAGATGTTCTCAGAGTTAAAATATCTTGGCGGCAGATCGTACGAGTTTGCCGAAGGCGAAAACTTCAAATCAGAAAATCCGTTCGACGCGGTCATCGGCGCCACAGTGGCGCGCAAAATCGGCCTGGGCGTCGGCGGAACATTCAAGGCGGTGCACGGCGTACCGGAGCAAGGCGGACACGTACACAAGCAAAACTTCACCGTCGTCGGCGTACTGAAACACACCGGCACGCCGAACGATCGGGCGCTGTTCGTGAACATGGAGGGCTTCTATCGCATCCATGCCGAAGAAGGCGACCATGCTCACGAACACGAACATGCCCACGAGCACCGTCAAGTGACCGCCGTGCTGGTGTGTATCGACCAGTCGCGGCCGGGACTGGAGCGTGTGGTGGCGAAGCAGATCAACCAGGACACGGTCGCCCAGGCCGCCGTGCCGTCGTACGTTATCGCCGATCTGTTCGAGGGCATCATCGGCAACGTGCAGTTGGTGCTGCTGATTATGGCGGTGCTGATCGTCGTGGTGGCCGGCATTGGGATTATGGTCAGTATATACAACTCGATGAGCGACCGACGGCACGAGATCGCAGTGATGCGGGCACTGGGCGCAAGCCGGCTTATTGTGATGGTCGTCATCCTGCTGGAATCGATATTGCTCTCGCTCGGCGGCGGTGTGTTGGGATTACTCTTAGGCCACGGGCTGATCTGGGCGCTCGGTCCGATGATTGCCGAACAGACCGGCGTGAACGTCGGTGCATTGCACTTTCAGATGATAGAGTTGATTTTGATACCCGGGCTGATCGTGCTTGCGTCGTTGTGCGGATACCTTCCGGCCGTGGCCGCATACCGCACCGATGTGGCGCGATCGCTCACGGCGACACCGTAGGGGCTGGGGGCTGGGGACTGGGGATT
>DAOWNK010000364.1 GCA_030642635.1 Pirellulales bacterium | reverse complement strand
CGTGTGTTTTGTCCGGATAATGTTTTGCTTACTTCACCCGGCGTGCAAGTACGCCGGCTAAACAAGGGGGAATCGTCCGATACCATTTCATATGGCTGAAATGTTACAAGAGATTATAAGGACATGCTCAGATTTCAGAAGGAACTCGATAAGCTCGACCCGGAAGCGGCCGTGCTCGTGCCTGTTTACAGTCGTCGCGCACTGAGCGAGCCGGTGCCGAAATACGAAATGCCCGAAGGTGAAATGTCGCCACAGACGGCCTATAACCTGATCCACGACGAGCTGATGCTGGACGGCAATGCGCGGCTTAACCTGGCGACGTTCGTCACCACGTGGATGGAGCCGGAAGCCGAGAAGCTGATGGCTGAAACGTTCGACAAAAATATGATCGACAAGGACGAGTATCCGCAGACCGCGATGATCGAAGAGCGTTGTGTCAACATGGTCTCGCGGCTGCTTCACGCACCCGAGGGCGGCGGAGCGGTCGGCGTATCGGCAATCGGTTCCAGTGAAGCGGTCATGCTCGCCGGAATGGCCTTGAAGTGGAAGTGGCGCCAACGGAGATTGGCGCAAGGCAAGCCGGCCGATAAACCCAACATGATCATGGGCAGCAACGTGCAGGTGGTGTGGGAAAAGTTCTGTCGATATTGGGAGGTCGAGCCGCGATACGTGCCTATGGCGCAAGGACGATACGTGATCACACCGAAGGAAGTGCTCAAGCTGGTCGATGAAAACACGCTCGGTGTGGTCGCCATCCTCGGGACGACTTATACCGGCGAGTTTGAACCCGTCGAGCAGGTGCACGATGCACTGGTGAAGCTGAACGACAAAAAGGGATGGTCGGTGCCGATGCACGTGGATGCGGCCAGCGGCGGATTCGTGGCGCCGTTCATACACCCGAATCTGAAATGGGATTTCCGCCTGCCGCTGGTCAAGTCCATCAACGTCTCCGGGCACAAGTACGGGCTGGTGTATCCGGGCGTCGGTTGGGCGATATGGCGAGACCGGGACGAACTGCCGGACGAGCTGATCTTCCACGTCAGTTACCTCGGCGGCGACATGCCGACGTTTACCCTGAACTTCTCCAGGCCGGGCAACCAGATCGTCGGGCAATACTACAATTTCCTCCGATTGGGTAAGGCCGGCTACACACGCATCATGGAGTCGTTGCAGGCTGTCGCCATGTATCTGTCGAGCGAGATTGCCGAACTGGGGCCGTTTGAACTGGCCAGCGACGGCAGCGAGATTCCGGTCTTCGCCTTCATGCTGAAAAAACCCGCCAATTACACCGTGTTCGATCTGTCCGACAGACTCCGCCAGCGCGGTTGGCAAGTGCCCGCCTACACCATGCCGCCGGATGCCGAAAACGTCGCCGTTCTGCGGGTATGCGTCCGCGAGGGCTTCAGCCGCGACATGGCCGATATGTTCATAGACGACCTGCGCGCGGCGGTGAAACATTTTGAAGGGCAACCCGGCCACAAGCCGAAGAAACCCGCCAAACGCGGCAAGGTTTACAAACACTGTTGAGCACTCACTATTTAGCCCGCCGTGAATACACGGCGGGCAAACGTGGCGAGCGTCTTCTGCCAGCCCCGGGTGTATTCACCCGAGGCTAAATATGAAATTTTCAGCGGCTCATTCCTCTACGCGTTGAT
>DAOWNK010000242.1 GCA_030642635.1 Pirellulales bacterium | reverse complement strand
GATTGCTCTCTCGCGCAACCATCCGGCCCGCACACAACGGGATTAAGCGATCGAACTGTCCGGTTCTGGAAAATCATAACACTCTTGGCCACAGTAGTCGAAATCTATGTGTTGAATTGTTTCACAAGCTCTCAGTGGTCACCAAAGAGTCCATTGTCGCTACGAGCTTCTTTACCGCTTCAACGCTTTTCTGGAACGCTGCTTGCTCTTCGGCGTTCAGTTTCAGCTCAATGATTCTTTCAACTCCGTCCGCGCCGAGTATGACCGGCACGCCGACGTAGTATCCTCCCACACCGTATTCCTTGTCGCAATAGGCCGCGCACGGGATCAGGCGTTTCTTGTCGCGGACGATTGCCTCGACCATTTGTGCGGCCGCCGCAGCGGGGGCGTAGTATGCACTGCCGGTCTTCAGCATCGAGACGATCTCCGCCCCGCCGTCACGTGTGCGCTGTATGATCTCCGCCAGCCTGCCCGGTTCGATCAACTGTGTAACGGGAATACCGCCGACCGACGTGCAACTCGGCATCGGGACCATTGTGTCGCCGTGTCCGCCCAGCAGCATAGCCGATACGTCCTCGACACTCACGCCCAGTTCCATGGCCAGAAACGTGCGGAATCGGGCCGTATCGAGCACGCCGGCCTGGCCCATCACACGCTTTGATGGAAAGCCGGTGGCCTGCCAGGCTCGCTGCACCATGGCGTCCAGCGGGTTGCTAACGACGATAACCATCGCCTCGGGGCTGGTCCGCTTGATCTTGTCGGCCACCGAGCCGACGATTCCGGCGTTGGTCGCAAGCAACTCATCGCGGCTCATGCCCGGCCGTCGCGGCACCCCTGCGGTAATTACCACCACGTCGCTGCCGGCGGTATCCTCGTAATCGGTCGTGCCGGTGATGTTCGCATCGAAGCCGGCGATCGGCGCGGCCTGCATCAAGTCCAGCGCCTTGCCTACGGGCATATCTTCGGTCTGCGGGATATCCAGCAAGACGATATCGCCCAGTTCCGCCATTGCGCACCAATGTGCGGTGGTCGCACCGACATTGCCGGCCCCGACGATCGTAATTTTTGCACGACGCATAAATATCCTATCGGTTGAAAAATTGATTGAATCCGTCTATGGTTTCCACATAACAACGTGCGTTTCTGAACTTGGTATCATAACAATGCGGTGCTGAAATACCGCTCTGCCCGATCGGGCAGCACGGTGGTGATGTTGCCGTCGATCTTCTCGGCCAACTGTCGGGCGGCCCAGACGTTCGCGCCGGAAGATATTCCGACCAGCAGCCCCAGGTCGCGGCCGAGTTGCCTGGTGGTCTCGATGGCGATCTCGTCGGCCACCTCGATTACATCGTCGACCAGCGAGACGTCGAGCACGGCCGGGATGAACCCGTCGCCGATGCCCTGTATCTGGTGCAACCCCGGCTCGTGGCCGAGCAGTGCAGCGACGTCCTTCGGCTCTACGGCGACGATCTTCACGTCCGGCTTGTGTTCCTTGAGGAATTTCCCAACGCCCTGCAATGTGCCGCCGCTGCCGACCCCGGCCACAAAGCAGGCTATCTCACCGTGAAGCTGCCGCCACAGTTCGTGTGCAGTGTCTTCGTAGTGGCAGCGTGGGTTGTCGGGATTCTCGAACTGCTGCGGGATGAAAATTCGCGGATCGGCAGCGGCCATCTCAGCGGCCTTCTTCACCGCTCCGGGGATGCTCTCCTCGTCGGGCGTAAGGATCAACTCGGCGCCCAGGGCCTTGATAATCTTTTTCCGCTCCTCGCTCATCCCCTCCGGCATAACGATTTTCACCGGATAGCCCTTCAGCCGTCCGATCAGTGCAACGCCGATGCCCGTGTTGCCGCTGGTCGGCTCGACGATGATCGAGTCGGGTTTCAGCCGTCCGTCGCGTTCGGCCCCTTCGAGCATCGCCAGAGCTACGCGGTCCTTGATGCTTCCGCCGGGGTTTAGGAACTCCGCCTTGGCGTAGATGTTTTCGCCCTTCAGGCGAATCAGCGGCGTGTTGCCGATCAGGTCGAGTATGTTGTCGGTGAGCATGGTAATTAGGGGCTAGGGGCTGGGGGCTAGGGACTGGAGATTTTCAGTACAGTGTTGATTGTACTACTATGCGGGGAGAAAACAACTCCTAATTGCCGGGCGGCGTGCCGCCAGACCGATACTTATTGCGATATGCAACCGGTGTGGCGCCGGTTTGCCGGCGGAATTGTTTTGTAAAGTAGCTCTGATCGTAGAAGCCGGTCCGGTGCGCAATCTGCGCGACGGTTTGGTCTGTTGACGTTAATGCCCGGCATGCAGCGTTAATACGCACGCGCAAGATGAATTGTTGCGGTGTCATCTGAAACACCTGCTTAAACTTCCGGTCGAACTGGCTTACCGACAGGTGCGCCATGGCGGCGAGCCGCCGCACGTCGATCTTTTCGGCATACTTGGCGAACACGTATTTGACTACCTTTTCCATTTCCCGATATGGTTCCAGCACCGTGTCGGCCTTCTCGTAGTCGCGCATTACTCCCGCGCTGCCGATCACCTTGCCGCCGTCACCGAACAGCGGAATCTTCCTGCAAATATACCATTTCAGTTCACCGTTGCAATCGGATACCAGCCAGGCCTGGTTTACCACCGGCACGCCGCCCCGCATCACACGTCGGTCCTCCTCGACGTATTGGTCGGCCAAATCGCGGGCAGAGAAATCATAATCGGTTTTGCCGATCATTTCCTCTTCGTGTTTGAGGCCGGACATATTTAACAACGCACGATTCACCATCACGAATTGGCTCAGACGGTTTTTTGCCCAAAAGAAAACTTCCGGCAGGCAATCGAGCAATTGCCGCAGGTGTAGCTGGTTGTCGAGTCGTCGGAGGAAGCGATTTTGGAACGCTTTCGTGTTCATCATGCGCATATAATACCAAACTACGCGCATTCAGTACAAGACGTCGGCGACGGCAGTGGATAGATTCGATTGGCAACGGCCGCTCGCGGCTCAGCGTTTACAGTTAGTGCAGTACTTAAACAAAACAGGATTAGTTCAGAATGCCACAAGACATGGAAACACGCTACGCCGAACGGCTGAATCGTTACGTCACCGCAATGCGGAACGAAAAGCCGGATATGATCCCGATTCGTCCGTTCGCGGCCGAGTTTACCGGCAGGTACGCCGGATACAACTGCCAGGAGTTGGTGCACGATTACGAAAAGGCATTTGATGCCGCCCGAAAGTGTGCAGCCGATTTCGACTGGGACGCCGTGGTGGGCAACATGGTCTACGTATGGACCGGGCTGACGCAGGCCATTGGGCTAAAATACTACGGTGTACCCGGCATCGACATACCGGCCGGCACGGGCTTTCAGTATCGCGAACCGCCACAGGCCGAGGCGTTCATGCGGGCCGACGAGTACGACCGGCTTATCGAAGACCCCACCGGGTTTCTGTTCAACGTCTGGCTGCCGCGAGCCTCGGCGGCAGTCCGGCCGATGGGCGAGCCGACCTCGTATGAGAACAACCTGTCGTTCGTCAAGGGCGGGATGGCCATGATGCAGTATTTCGGCGCGTTTCCCGCACAGATCGCACGACTGCGGGCAGAGTCCGGCACGGTATCTGCAATCGCCGGGATACTGAAGGCGCCGCTGGATATCATCGCCGACAAGATGCGCGGGTATATCGGGCTGGTCGAGGACCTGTTCGAGCGGCCCGAGAAGGTACTGGCCGCCTGCGAGGCCCTGATGCCGCACCTGTTGCACGTCGCCCAAAGCACCGCCGACCCGGAGAAGAACGTGCCGGTTGGGTTCTGGATGCACAGGGGCTGCGTGCCGTTTGTCTCGTTCAAGCAGTTTGACAAGTTCTATTGGCCGACGCTGAAGCCCATCATCCAGGAGCTTTGGGCCGCCGGCCACCAAACGTTGTTCTATGCCGAAGGCGATTGGAACCACCACCTGAAATCCTTTGCGGAGTTGCCCGACCGGAGCATCGTTTACCACGTCGATCGGGGCGATATCTTCGAGGCGCACAAGGTGCTCGGAGAGAAGTTTTGCCTAAGCGGCGGGATACCGAACGTGCTGCTGGGCCATCGCCCGGCCGACGAGGTGCGAGATTACTGCAAGAAGGTTATCGACGGCGTCGCCCGAGACGGTGGATATATCATGGACGCAAGCGCCATTATCCAGAACGACGCCAAGGTGGAGAACATCCAGGCCATGACCGACTTCACACGCGAGTACGGCGTCTACTCGTCCGGCAGCAGCGCCGGCTGTGTGGCTGGCGCCACAGCCGAAGGCGATGCCCCAGCAGTTCCGGGTCACCGCTTCGCTTTGCCCCAGCCACCCGGCCGCCAGCCACCTGGGGTTTGCATTCCGTGGGAGCAAAAACGCAACGATCTGCCGGAGATCACGGGCGACGAGAAACTGGTACAGAAGATATGGGAGGACATCGACGCCTTGGCCAACACGTACATCTGGCAAGTGTTGCTGTCGTTTTGATTTGGTTCGATGTACGTTTCATCTCGTTCGTAGTGTCCCGATTCATCGGGGCTGTCCAAGACCGCATGAATGCGGTCACTACAAGCCGGTTGGCAATTTTGCACGGCATTGTTTCACCGCGTGCAAAATACTTTTCGTGCCGTTCTTCGAGTGCGTAAGTGGCTATCGGCAAAGGGGTTGCGTCAACGTGTGTTTTGCGTTTTGCATTTACGAGATTTGTTGTCAAGGTTCGACATGATTTACATGATGTACAGGATTTCTTCTTCTGAATCTTGTCAATCTTGTTAATCCTGTCTTCATTGTTAATTCCGCGCCTAGCAAGCTAGGCGGCTAAACTAAGACGAAACG
>DAOWNK010000254.1 GCA_030642635.1 Pirellulales bacterium | reverse complement strand
GCAAGGATGTTTTCTGCCACGCCACGGTGTGCCACTGCTTGCCGAAAAGGCAAGCAGTGTTTGGGGTCGCCACCTGCACTGCTTCTACGAAGCAGTGGCACACTATTTTGGGACGTACCGGGTTGGTGGGAAATGCGGGCTAAATGTGATTCTCCCCCTTCCCCCTTCCCCCTTCCCCCTTCCGCTATAAGTCCCGCCAGCAAACTCACGTTCCCCTCCAACGCCGTGGCCACCGCCTTGATGCGGAACTCACGCCGACAAAGCGGTTCGTCGCCGGGGGGGATTGGGCTAAGATCGGAGAACTCACGGCGGCGGATGCGTCCCGGTCCGCACGCCTGTTCTACTTCGGCAAGGTAAGGGCTGGGCGAAAGCGGTTGTGCCGAATCGTCCATCGCCGGGTAACTCAGATACAGCCGCCTGCTTGCCCGGGTAATCGTCTCGTAGAACAGCAGCATTTCCTCGCGGTTGCGCTCGGTGCGGGCGACCAGCGGCAGGCCCTCGTCAATCAGCCGTTGGCACTCTGCTTCGGCGTAGAGCTTCTCGTCGCGATCCGGCGGCGGGAACGCCTTCTCCGACAATCCGGCCATGAACAGGTGCGGGATTTGCAGCGCCCTGGCGCCGGCCGCCGATAGCACCCGGACCTGGCCCGACTCGTCGCCGCCGGTGCCGATGTGCTCGCTGGCGAGGATATCCATAAGCGCAGCCAGTGCCTCGCGACGGTCCAGCTTCGGCGGACGCCGCTTGAGCCAGCCGGAGAGCGTATCGCCGATGGTCAAGGCGCCCATCAGCCGTTGCCAGACGAGCCGGTCGGGCAGGCCGACATATGAAACCGGTTGCTCTTCCTGTTCAATCACTCGCAGAAGTCCCGTGGCGGCCGCCAATCGCTGCCATGCCTCGGCCCACTCGGAGAGCGTCGCCCACTCGGGCAACTCGTCGAACTGTTGATCCTCGACGTCCATCCGCAGCAGTGCCACAAATGCCTTGAGCACCGGCGAGCGGTCCAGCGTCGTTGCGGCCTCTATTGCAAACGGAATGCCCAGCCGGCCGAACACCTCGGCGACCAGCGCACCGAGGTGCTGCGTCGAGCGGAACACCACGGCGATCTCACCCGGCGGCACGCCGTCTTCTACCATCAACAGCTTGATCCGCGAGCCGATCTGCTCGATCTCGCCGATCGGACCCGCAGCGGCGATAATCTCAACACCGTCGGTGCTCTCGGCCGGCTGCACCCGGCGAGGGTTGGCGAACAACGTTTTCTCGATGTGCGCCATGGCCGGCCAGGGCTTTCGGAAGGCCCCGCGTGGAAGTTCCTCGAACACCACGTTTTCATGCCGACGCCGCAGCTCCGCCAACGTGGCAAGCGGTTTGAGAAAAAGGGGACGGGGCTCTTTTTCCAGCGTAAGTGAGATCAACAGTTCGTCCGCCCGACCGGCAAGGATTTCGATGATCTCGTGCTGCGTGCGTGTGAAGTCGGTAAAGCCGTCGGCCACCACCAGCCCGGCCGCTTGCGGCTTAGCAGACAACCAATCCCTGGCCGACCAAAACCGGCCCTCGGCGTCGTACAGTTGATGCTCATGTAAGCACTGCTGATAGGCAGTATATATCTCCAACAGTTCGACGTCCTTTTGCGTCATGCCGCGCGAGTTGCACGCGCGCTGGAACTCCTCGGGCCAAATCTCCAGCCGCTTCAACTCGCTTATGAACTCCGAGACCAGATCGACCAGACCGCCGGTCCGGGCAATCGGGCGGAAATGCTCCAGCCGCCCTGCGTCGAGTTGCTCGTCGATCAACTGCCGAATCAGGTGCCGTTTCATCAGCCCGGTCATCGGCCGGACGACGGCAGGAGCAGCCTGAATCACCGCCTCGGCGAATTTTTCAAACGTCATCACGCCCGGGCTGAAACAGCCGGCGGCCCCGGCGGCCAATAGACGCCATCGGACCTCGGCCGCCGCACGCCACGTGGGGGCCAGCCAGAGCGTCGCACCGGGGTTATTCTCGGCCAGCACGCGGCGATAGCGGCCCAACAGCCGTTCGGTCTTCCCACTTTGCGGCGGGCCGGCAATAATAGTAACTTTGGCTGGCATGGTATCCTTCTGAGTCACATTCTGGCCGGTCGGTCGGAGTTGTCAACTACGGGTTAGTGTTAAAGTCGGCAAAATGAGTCATAAAGCCGCGACTGGTGGTCGCGTCAATGCCGCCGGTAGTTTAGCAGTGTAGGGCGCGACCACCGGTCGCGGCTTTATGCCCCCCACAAAGGGCATTTGACGGCCTGCCACTGTTTTGGTAGAATAGTTAGATAGTGCCGGCAGTGGGATGTCGTGCATGGAACAGTGAAGGTTCATTTAGCCGTCCCATCTGCGGGTCGAGCGAGGTGTCTCATTTCACGTTATATACTTTTGGGTATTTGCGGTGGTGTTCGCCGCAGGTGTTTTTATCTTTCTTTTTTTGAAGGAGGTGTTCTAATGAACACTACATTGCGTAGGAGGGGATTCACCCTAGTGGAGCTGTTGGTGGTAATAGCCATCATCGGCATCCTGATTGCGTTGCTGCTGCCGGCGATTCAGGCAGCGCGCGAAGCGGCACGCCGGGCGACCTGCTTGAACAATCTGAAGCAGATCGGCCTGGCGTTCCAGAACATGGACAGTGCGTTGAAGCGGTTCCCGGCAAGTTGTAAAATCAACAAATCAGCTGCGGTCTATCAGGGCCAAGCCGGCACCGGCTGGAGTTGGTGCGTGGACATCTTGCCGTACATGGAGCAGAAGCCCTTGTGGGACACGCTCAAAATTCGGGCAAGTTATCCGTTGCAGGGCTATGGGGACATAGACGAACCTAACTTCAAAGCACTGAACACCTTTATCAAGGAGTTTCACTGCCCGAGTTTCACCGGTGACAACTACGTCGACCCGGCCAAAGAGTGGGAAGCCATTACCAACTACAAGGTGCTTGGCGGTTCGGTGATCGAGAGTCTGGCCGTCGCCACGGGAGGCACGGCCCCGACTTGGAGCAGCGATCACCCGGACGGCGGAGTATTCCCAGGGTCCAGGCACGGTACCAATGCATTCCAACAAGACGGCACCGCACATACGGCCATTGTGGTCGAGTCGGTCGAGCCATACTTTGCTCGTTGGATGCTCGGACTGGAGACCGCCGTGGTCGGGCTGCCCTCGACCGCGAACATTACTGCCGCCACGGGAACGATCACATATCCCTACCCGGCCGGTTATACGCAGAACAAGTTCTGGGACGAGACTACGGTTACCAACCCGCTGACGTACTTGGATTGGGATTACGAGACCACTGCCTACGTGGGTACAGAACCGGCGAGCCCAGCACCCACGCTGCCTGCTGGAGCAACAGTTAGTGCGATCCAGTACGGTCCGAGCAGCCACCATGCCGGCATAACGAACCACCTGTTCGCCGACGGCAGCGTGCATACTATCAGTAACGAGATCGACGCGGCGGCGTATATGTTCCTCATTACGCGGAACAACGGCGACCCAAACCCGCCGCTCGAGTAACCGCTTGCGGCTTAGCAGAATTATCCCGGAGAGCACCCACGACACTTTTCGTGGGGCTTTGGGGCAATGCCGTTGAATTAGTGGTAATATCAAGGAAAACACAGTGGCACCGGCGTCCCGCCGGTGATGTGTAAGCATAGGCGTTACTTCGAGTTACGTCACACCGGCGAGACGCCGGTGCCACTGTAATTCAACGGTATTGGGCTTTGGGGTGAGATGTAGGTGGGTGTGCTTGCACCACAAGCCGAAGTGGCGGAATTGGCAGACGCGCTAGGTTCAGGACCTAGTGTCCTTCGGGACGTGGAGGTTCAAGTCCTCTCTTCGGCACTCTCTCTATAACGCGACCGCTGGTCACGGCTTTACAAACATCTTCAATAACAATATCTATGGTGCCCGACGCCCGGAAAATCACTGAGGAGATTCTCGGGTACCTGAACTTCTCCGACGGGACCTCGGACCCGGGGTTTATCAAAAACCTCGGCGAGTTGTTCGAGCAGATCAAGGCGGACGATGCCTGGCGTGAACTGGGCAATCTGTTGCACGCCGAGTTGCAGCAATTGCGGGATACCTCGAAGACGTTCAGCCGGGCCGAGCAGGTCGAGGCGGTCTTGGCGCTTGTGTTCGACCACCTGCTGCCGGCATATCGCCGGTGGCACGGCGATTTGCTGTTCCACCAGACAGACAAGCAGTTGTTCAGGCCGTTTTTCATTGCTCGGGCGTGCGAAGCCGTCTTGCAGCAGGGCGAGCCGTGGGACCAGACCGAGCGGATCGTCAGCGGTACCATGGAGCGGCTTAACAACTACATCGGCTACCGGCCGGTGGCCGTGTTGGAGACCGAGCGGAAAATCCAGCCGTACGCACACGAATGGGTTTGCCCGATCCCGCTTTTCATCCGCTCGGCCGGTATTGCTGTCGGGCCGTACCGCGAGTTGATCGAAAAGGCACTGGAGATTCTCGAGGCGACCGATCCGGACTTGCTGCTGGACGCCATGTTCGACCCGGCGCTGCTGGACGAGTTGGCGCTGGACCCCAGGGCGTACGATTTCGATCACCCGGCAAACAAGCGTCCGAATAATCTTTT
>DAOWNK010000267.1 GCA_030642635.1 Pirellulales bacterium | reverse complement strand
GGTTACGTTTCTGGTGGTTTGGATTGATGCTCGCAAGTAGTTTCACAAATACCGGATCGCATTCAAGCGACCGTTGCAATATGGGACCGATCGCTCGAACCACATCGGCTATTATGGGTTGTCGTACGGTGGATACTCGGCGATCTGGTCCGCTCCGCTGCTTGACCGGTTGGCCGCTACCGTCGTCTCCGGCCACTTCAACGACCGTCGCGCAAAGCTGACCTCTGGCGCCGACTCGCGCAACGGTCACAGCTTCCTCATACATCCTTCCGAAGACCATTACAATTGGAACATCCTGCACCGCTTTGGACATCCCGAACAAATCATTATGGCAGCCCCGATTCCCACTGCACGACCCGGAGATGAAGGCGGGCGAGGACCGGTTCCACAAGCACATCGATCCACGCGCCAAGAACTCGACCCGGAACCGCTATCTCTTCGATCGGCTTCTCGAATGGCGGACAGCATATTCCGGAAAAATCTATATCCACGAGAATATAATGATCCAGGGCTGCTACGGCGTCCCCAGGTCCAACACTCGGATATACCTTGAGGACTGGGGCAGGTCTATTATTGGCGTTTTAGGCGAGGCGCCTGGAAGATTGAGTATTTCAGCGATGTCGGTCATAATGTACGGTGATGCCACAGAAATCATTGCCCAAGCCGACGCCATGGACTGCCTGGCTGCTCCGCCGTACCGATCAGGCTACGGTGGCGGTGCTGGTGGCGATCGCTTTGGCGGCGACGGTCGGATGGTGGATATCACAGGGCGGTTTGCAGGGGCGGATGATCGAGATAGATCGAGCCGATTCGTGCACCGCCGAGTTCAATGTAGACCTGAACGAGGCCGATTGGCCCGAGTTGGTCCAGTTGCCCGGCGTCGGCGAGACCTTGGCGCGGCGGATTGTCGAGTCGCGCAGGACCGACGGACCGTTCCTCGATCACGAGGACCTCATACGAGTACACGGCATCGGCCCGAAAACGCTTGAGCGGGTCCGGCCCTATCTGCGTCCCATGTCCGAGTGCGGGAGTCTTGCTGGGCAATCGTACCTTACTCGATCTCCACCAGCGGACTAACCTCGCCGGAGGAATTGAACCGGGCAACGAGCATCTCGCTCGATATGTTGTGGCCTAACAGCGTGCGATTGGCTCGCTCGGCCAACGAGCGGTAGATCAGCCATTGCTGCCGGCCGATTGCAACGCGGTATCCGGCGACTACATCCGTCGGCTGAATCTCCAGCGACTCGACCACTGTGAGCCGCCGCCATGTCATTGCCCGATGGTGTCGGCGACGATCCAAATCGAAAAACAGCGGGGCGAACAACCGGCGGCCTTGTTGCGATTGCCGCAGTTCCAATCCATGCCGAGTTTGAACCAACTCGCCGAGTTGTTTATCTGTCTTCCACTCCGGCAGGGCCAGCGGCAAGACCTTTGCACGCGGCCGGCTGCCTGACAATGTGCCCTCGTGAGACTGTTCGGCGCCGTCGAACGAAATGCTCGGCCCGAGCGGCAAACGGCCGCAATACTCGATTGCACCGGAGCGGTTGCCGAGCACCGCGTCGGCCACAAGCAGGAATCTGTCCTCCCGGGCCAGAAGCATCGAACGCTGCACTCGCACTCCTCCGCGCAGATCAATCTCCAATTCCAGGTAATCGGCATCGTCGTCGGACGTCCAGCAGACGTTCTCCCAATCGGACTTTGGATCGAGGACCTTGCCGTCGCGACGCACTTCCAACTCCCACGTGCCGGAGAGCACCACGTCCTTGCCGCAACCTAGTCCTACTTGCATCGCCGGCTCGTCGTACAGTACGGTCAGCCGTTCGGCCGACCGTTTCCGCTGTCGGCACAGCACGGCTGTAGACGCCGATTCGTCCAATCCGTCGTGCTCACCGGGCAGGAGTCTCGCCACCGACGTCGGTTGTTTTCGTTTCATACTTTTGCTTTTTGGTGACGTTCTGACGTAGACTCTAAATGCACCCGGCCGCCGGCAGAGGACCACCGGCTACCAGCTTCTTTGCCCGGCTGTCTACTCGCAAGTTCATCCCTTCGAGCGTCCTGGCGCCAAGCAAGCAGAGGTCGCCCGGCTGTGCGAATACGACTTCGTCGATTGTGAACGTCTCACCAACCCGAAGAACAACAAACCCGACGTTTCGGCTGATGATGGTCCCGTTGGCCATGACAAACTGTAGGTCTTTTTTTTCAGGCTTCACGCCGATGCTTTTCAGTATCTTCTCGGAAATCCAGGTGCATTCGTTGCCGGTATCGACCCATAGCTTGCACACCCTTGCCTTCCGCATTCGTCGAACGTGGTTTTCGATCTCGCACGACACGTGAAACGTGCCCATTTGGCATCCTCCAATCAGATTCTGTTTTCCTTTCAATAAGTATACTAGGTTGGGCAGGGTGTACAACGGCTTTGGTACTTATCTCAAACAGCAATGTTTCAACCATAAAGCCGCGACCGGTGGTCGCGCCAATACTATTGGCGGAAACGTAGACATAACGGTTGGAGGGTCATCCGACGTTGCGACGCTCGACCCAGATAGGGCTGGACCAGGCAAGCTGCTCGTTGGCTTGGACCACGCGGGCACAATACCAATTGACGCTTTTTCCATCGTCTTCGTCCGATACAGTAAAGCAAGTGTTCCAATGGTCGTGGAAGACGAGGCGGTGGAGCATGGCCGATTCTTTAGGGAAATCACCTGTAAACAGCATTTCATTGCTTTCAGCCAACTGCTTGAAGGTTTGAGAGAACGATATCCGAGTGGGCGTTTCCAGGTTGATTGTAATTCGCGTCTCGGGGCCGCCACGAACCCGCAGTACAACCCCTTTGGCAGAAATATCTTCGAACTGCTGACGCAGTGCAGTAAAGGATTGAATGTGGAGGTGACGATCGGACTGCGCGAGCACGCAGTCCCTGCGGTTCTCATCGAGTGGTCCGCTTTGGAAGCAGGGCTGGAAGTCTTCCAGTACACCGTTGGTCAGAGTGATATGGATATCCCAATCACAGACGCGCGTCATATCGAGAGCCGGCCAGGGCCCCCAGCCGTATTCAAACCTCACAAGGACAGATTGGTTCCAACTTTGGGTTGTGGGAACCCGATCCATTGGAAAATCGCGATGAAGCACCCGGTTGTTCTTTAGAATTTCCACACAGTTGACCTGATCCCAGCCGTTGACATGGACGGCCAATTGCCGATTGCGTGTATAGGGGAGTTCCCGACCCATCAGGTAGCCATTGAGTCGGAAATCGAGTTCGATCCGGTCGCCAGAAACCGCGTAGGTTCGACGGTCCCGTAGTGCATCGAAAATCGCTGTCCTAGTAAGTTCCGGCGCAAGCACCGCCGCCAAGCCTTCGCGGTAAGCGCCGGGATAGCCGAGATGGTCGTCGGTACTGGCAACGACCCCCAAACGATAGCCCTCGGCGAGGAAGTGGTGTAGAGTGTTGCGGGTCCAACGTCCGCCTTCGGTGTGCCGAATATATGGGCAGGGTGCTCGGTCGTGTTCCGCGTTGCCCCATTCGGAAAAGATTTCGATGACGGGAGAAACTGCGGAATCCAACCATTTAAGGTTGGCTCCCCGGTGGCCCAAGCGATTGGACGGATGATGTGGGATCAAAATGGCACCACGCATCTTGGCAAACTTCTGAAACTCCCGTAGATCGTCGAAGCGGATGTACTCCCCTTCGAGAGTGGGAAAGAGAATATGGTAATCGCCAAGACTCGTAGAATGCCACTCGAATCCCACAATCGGGACAAAAGTCTTCGGATCGTCATACTTGCGCACCATTGCCAGAACGTCCGGCCAGCGTTGCCTGGTCACCTCAAATCCTTTGAGCCACTTGTTCTCGATGTTGTTTTCGTAGTGGCCGATGTCGTGCCAATAGCCGTGCGGTGTGAAGGCGAAGAAGTCGAGATGATTCCGCGCAATTTCAAAAGTCCTGCTTAGCGAACCCTGGGCATAGCCGACACTGTTATGATTGTGTAGGTCGCCGAAATAGACATTGTAGTCGTCGCTCGATGTTTGGTTGCCGACAGCTCCTGCCACCCTAGGAACTAGCCATCCCGCTATTCCGGCCGCCGTGCTGCGAGACAGCCACTGTCGCCGCGTCATACCTTGATCCATGATAATACCTCTTTAATTGAGGGCCAGAAAACTAATATCGGGAGACCGACCAACGGGAGGCCGGTTTTCCGGGACACACACCGGAACCCGCACAACATTGCTTTTTGAGAACCAATAAGCTCTTTTATGGCTCTTCCGTTTTTAAGTGCGAAGTCCGCACTTTTCGAGGGGTTGAGCTTTAGGGTT
>DAOWNK010000142.1 GCA_030642635.1 Pirellulales bacterium | reverse complement strand
CTACGAATTGGGTAAGCCACGCTACGAACCGGACGAATGCCGACAGTTGCGCCTGACTTACGGTCGGCCGTTTAAGGTCTGGTTGCGGTTGACCAAGGAAGAGCCGGTCGAGGAGGAGGTCTACCTTGGCGATATACCCGTCATGCTCGGCGGCGGCGAGTTTATAATCAACGGGGCGGAGCGCGTGGTCGTCAACCAACTTCATCGCAGCCCGGGGGTCGACTTCGTGCTCAACGCGGAAAGCGGCAGCGATCGACGGTTGCACAGTTGCCGGATCATCCCGGAACGCGGAAGCTGGATCGAGTTGAACGTTACTCGCAAGGAATTGCTTGTGGTCAGAATCGATCAGAGTGGGAAGTTTTCGATCATGACGCTGCTAAGAGCGATGGACCCGAGCTACGGCGACAGTGCTGCACTGCTACGCGTGTTCTACGAAACGGAAAATGTAAAGGTTATCGACGGACGCAGTGTATCGAAGATCGAAGGCAAGCTGGCCGTGGGCGACGTGGTCTGTCCGGCCGACAGTCCGCGTGCCGGCGAGATACTGATCGAGTGTGGGCAGAAGATCACCAAAAACATTGCCGAGATGATCTGCACCAGCGGCGTTACCCAGGTCGAGGTGATGGACACCCCGAAGAACCCGTTGCTGCTGAATGCCCTGGCCGACGACGGCACCGGCAGCCACGAAGAGGCCCTGCTGCGGATATACCAGCGTCTGCGGCCCGGCAACCCGCCGCAGCTTGAAAAGGCCAAAACGCTGTTTAAGGAAAAGTTTTACGATACAAACCGTTACCGACTGGGGAAAGTAGGACGGTTTCGAATCAATCGCAAACTGGGGATGGACGTTCCGGATACGGAAATGACCGTCCGCACAGAGGACCTCATCGCTGCAATCAAGTACCTGGTGCGGTTACGCGATAACGATCCGGAGGTCGAGATCGACGACATCGACCACCTTGGCAACCGGCGCTTGCGGACCATCGACGAGTTGGCTTCCGATGAGCTGCGCAAGGGGTTTTTGAAACTCCGGCGGACTGTCCAGGAACGCATGAGCCTGAAAGACCTCGAAGAGATGACCCCTCGAAGCCTGGTCAATCCGAAGAGCATTTCGGCGGCCATCGAGTACTTCTTCGGCCGCGGCGAGCTTTCGCAGGTAGTCGACCAGACCAATCCGCTCTCGATGCTCACGCACGAACGGCGGCTCTCGGCGCTGGGACCCGGCGGGTTGAACCGGAAGCGTGCCGGGTTCGAGGTCCGCGACGTGCACATCTCGCACTACGGCCGAATTTGCCCCATCGAAACGCCGGAAGGGACCAACATCGGTCTGATCTCCAGCCTGGCCATCTACGCAGGTGTGGACGGATACGGGTTCCTGGTTACGCCGTACCAGAAACTCAAGGGTGGCAAGCTGACCGACCAGGTCGAGTACCTTCGGGCGGACCAGGAGCACGAGGCGTATCTGGCCCCGGCCGACGCTCGGATAGAAAACGGCCGGCTGAGCGACGAGACGATCATCGCCCGGCACCACGGCGATTTCGAGATGACCGCTGCCGAGGACGTGCAGTACATCGACGTAGCCCCTGCGCAGATGGTGGGCGTATCGGCCGGCTTGATTCCATTCCTTGAGCACGACGATGCGAACCGGGCGTTGATGGGCTCGAACATGCAGCGCCAGGCCGTGCCGCTTCTGGTTACCGAACCGCCGCTGGTGGCCACCGGGATGGAAAAGGAAGCCGCACAAAACTCCAGCATGATCGTCCGTGCACGGCGCAAGGGGACCGTCAGTTACGTCGACGCCGGACGAATCGAAATCGGCAGCGACGTCTATAAGCTGAGAAAATTCGTCGGCCTGAACGAACGGACCTGCCAGAACCAAAAACCGATCATTGCACCGGGCAATAAAGTCGAAAAAGGCCAAATAATTGCCGACGGCGCAGGTACGTATAACGGCGAACTGGCGCTTGGCCGAAACATCCTGGTCTCCTTCATGGCCTGGGACGGCTTTAACTTCGAGGATGCCATCATCATCAGCGAAGAGTTGGTCGAGGACGACGCATATACCTCGATTCATATCGAGGAGTTCGACATCGAAATCCGCGAGACCAAGCTCGGACGCGAGGAGTTTACGCGAGATATCCCAAATATAAGCGAAAAGCAGTTGCAAAACCTTGACGAAAACGGCATCGTGCACGTAGGCACGTACGTCCGGCCGGGCGATATCCTGGTGGGTAAGATCTCGCCGAAGTCGAAAACCGAACTGACACCCGAGGAAAAGCTGCTGCACGCCATTTTCGGCCGTGCCGGCGAGGACGTAAAAAACGACTCGCTGGAAATTCCTTCCGGCGTAGAGGGGATTGTTATTAATACCCAGAAGTTTTCACGCCGGATGAGCCTGTCGGACCTTGAACGCAAGGAATTCGAGCAATCGCTCAAGGAAGCCGAGGTGGAGGGCAACACCAAGATCGCCGCTACGTTCGGTGAACTGGTCGAACAAATCGAAGCGATCTTGAAAAGAAAATTGACCGACGAGGACGGCAACCCGCTGGTCTACGAGCAGGAACATCGTTACGTAGCCGAGCAGGCAAAAAATTTCAACGTCGATATGCTCGACATCCGCAGCCCCGGACGACTCGATGAGGTCAAAAAGGCATATAAAGACCTTTACCCGATGGTCGAGGCGGCCATCGACGTCAAGGACCGGCGGCTGAACTCGATGAAACGTGGCGACGAGCTGCGCAGCGGCGTACTGCAAATGGTCAAGGTGTACATCGCGGCAAAACGTGTGATCTCCGTCGGCGATAAAATGGCCGGCCGGCACGGAAACAAAGGTGTTATCGCCAAAATCCTGCCGAAGGAAGACATGCCGCACCTGGCCGACGGCACGCCGATGCAAATACTGTTGAACCCGCTGGGTGTGCCCAGCCGAATGAACGTCGGGCAGATACTCGAGACGCACTTAGGTTGGGCGGCCGAAGCGCTGGGGTTCCAGGCAGTCACGCCCATCTTCGACGGAGCAGACGAAGAGGATATTCAGGAATGCCTGAAAGAGGCCAAACTGCCTGAAAGCGGTAAAACACAACTGTTCGATGGCCGAACCGGAGAGCCGTTCGGGCAGCTCTCAACCGTCGGATATATCTACATGCTCAAGCTGCACCACCTGGTGGACGACAAGGTCCACGCCAGGAGCACCGGGCCTTATTCGCTGATTACCCAGCAGCCGCTGGGCGGGAAGGCCCGATTCGGCGGCCAGCGGTTCGGCGAGATGGAAGTTTGGGCACTGGAGGCCTACGGTGCCGCATACACCCTTCAGGAGTTGCTCACCGTAAAAAGCGACGATGTCGAAGGGCGCACCAAGATATACGAATCGATGGTTAAGGGCGAAAACACACTCGAGGCCGGCACACCGGCCAGCTTCGATGTTTTGACGAACGAAATCCGCGGACTGGGACTGAATATGCAACTTGAAAAAGCAAGGGTATAGGGTAGTAGGGATTAGGGATTAGGGATTGGGGATTGGGGATTTGAAAAGCCCCCCATTGCATGCGGGGGCACAACATTGGGGATTGGTACCGCTTGCGGCTTTGCAGGAATCCATGCCCCCCGACGCAGCCGGGGGGCTTTAACACTACCCACTACCCACTAATAGCTAACAGCTAAACAAAGGAGCACCGACAGTGAGCATCGTTGAAAGCGCTTACGACCGGATCAACGACTACGCTTTGGTCAAGATCAGCCTTGCACGGCCGCACGATATTCGCAGTTGGTCGTTCGGAGAGGTCAAGAAGCCGGAGACGATCAACTACCGCACGTACCGTCCGGAGAAGGACGGGCTGTTCTGCGAGCGGATTTTTGGGCCGGAAAAAGACTGGGAATGTTCCTGCGGCAAGTACCGCGGGATGAAGTACAAGGGGATGATCTGCGACCGCTGCGGCGTGAAGATCACACACAGCCGCGTGCGGCGGAAGCGAATGGGACATATCGAGTTGGCCGCCCCGATCGTGCACATCTGGTTTTTCAAGGCCATGCCCAGCCGCCTCGGTGCTTTGCTTAGCATGAAAACCACCAGCCTGGAAAAGGTGATCTACTTCCAGGATTACGTGGTCATTGATCCGGGCGATACGCCGCTTAAGCCGCACCAACTGCTGACCGAAGAGGAATATCGCGCCGCACGTGCCCAATATCCCGGCTCCGCCTTCGAGGCCGACATGGGCGCCGAGGCCATACGCAAGCTCCTGGTCAACCTCGACCTTGTGGCGCTGTCCGCACAGTTGCGAGTCGATCTGGCCGAGACCGGTTCGAAGCAAAAACGCAAGGACTTGATAAACCGGCTGAAGGTCGTCGAGGCGATCCGCGATAGCGACAACCGGCCGGAGTGGACGGTGCTGGACGTCATTCCGGTCATCCCACCCGACCTGCGACCGTTGGTCCTGTTGGACTCGGGCAACTTCGCCACCAGCGACTTAAACGACCTGTACCGCCGGATCATCAACCGAAACAACCGCCTGAAAAAACTGGTCGATTTGAACGCGCCGGAGGTTATCATCCGCAACGAAAAGCGGATGCTCCAGCAATCGGTCGACTCACTGTTCGACAACAACCGCTGCAAACGCCCGGTGCTGGGCAGCAGCAACCGGCCGCTGAAATCGCTGACCGACATGATCAAGGGCAAGCAAGGCCGCTTCCGTGAAAACCTGCTGGGTAAGCGGGTAGATTACTCCGCTCGCAGCGTGATCGTCGTCGGGCCGTCGCTTCGGCTGCACCAGTGCGGGCTGCCGAAGAAGATCGCGCTGGAACTCTACCAGCCGTTCATTATCCGGCGTCTGAAGGAGTTGGGACATGCCGATACCATCAAAAGCGCCAAAAAGATGCTCGAACGCAAGGACGAAGAGGTTTGGGATATCCTTGAAGAGGTGATCCAAAACCACCCGGTGATGCTCAACCGTGCCCCGACGCTGCACAGGATGGGTATCCAGGCGTTCGAGCCGCTGCTGGTAGAGGGCAACGCCATCAAGCTCCATCCGCTGGTGTGCAGGGGGTTCAACGCCGACTTCGACGGCGACCAGATGGCGGTACACCTGCCGCTGTCGATCGAGTCCCAGGTAGAAGCATACACGCTGCTGATGTCGACGAACAATATCTTCAGCCCTGCAAACGGGGCGCCGATTATCAGCCCTTCGCAAGACGTGGTGATGGGTTGCTACTATATGACCATCGCACTGCCGGACTCCAAGGGCGACGGCATGGTGTTTTCCTCGATCGACGAGGTGCAGTTGGCCTACTCGCTCGGCGTGGTCGACACACATGCGACGATCAAGGTAAAACTGCCGCCCTGGTGTATCGTTAAAGACGAGGAAGCGGAAAAATCCGCCGGTCTGACAGCCACCACAGTAGGGCGAGTGGCGTTTAACGCGATGCTGCCCAAAGGTATGCCGTTCTACAACATGCCGCTACGGTCCAGCGACCTGGCCACGGTCATCTCCGATTGCTACGAGACGCTGGGCAGGCGGAGCACGATCGATCTGTTGGACATGATGAATCAGCTCGGGTTCCGCGAGAGCACCCTGAGCGGACTGAGCTTCGCCACCGACGACCTGATCACCCCGCCGAACAAGGGCAAGATCATCGCGACGGCCGAAAAATCGGTGCTCCGGATCATGAAGCTGTACCAGCGCGGCATCATCACCGAGGGCGAACGATACAACCAGGTGCTCGACGCCTGGACACACGCCCGAGAACAAATCACCTTGGAAATGATGCAAGAACTGGAAGACGATCACCGGTTCCCAGGCTATATTAACCCGATCTTTCTGATGGCCCACTCCGGCGCCCGAGGCGGTGTCGAGCAAATTCGCCAGTTGGCCGGAATGCGGGGGCTGATGGCCAAGCCGTCCGGAAAGATTATCGAAACGCCGATCAAGGCGAACTTCCGCGAAGGCCTCAGCGTGCTGGAGTACTTCAGTTCCACACACGGTGCACGAAAAGGACTGGCCGACACGGCCTTGAAAACAGCCGACTCCGGTTACCTCACCCGAAAACTTGCCGACGTGGCCCAAAACGTCGTCGTCACACAGCACGACTGCGGCACCACCCAGGGAATTACAAAGGGTGTAATCTATCGCGGCGAGAAGGTCGAGGTCAGCCTGGCCGACTCGATCCGCGGTCGGGTAAGCCGCACAAACATCGTCAACCCGATTACTGACAAGGTGATCGTACGCGAAAACGAACTGATTACCGCCGATATCGCCCGACGCATCGAAGAGATGGGCCTGGAGAAGATTCAGGTCCGCAGCCCCATGACGTGCGACGCGCCGCTTGGGATATGTGCCCTGTGCTACGGCATGGACCTTTCGACCAGCAATCTGGTCGAGCAAGGCATGGCCGTGGGCATCATCGCTGCGCAGAGCATCGGTGAGCCGGGAACCCAGTTGACCATGCGTACGTTCCACATCGGCGGCACTGCGGCCCGGGCGGTAGAAGAAAGCGAAATCCGCGCAAAGAAGGCCGGAAAAGTAAAGTTCACCCGGCTTAAGGCCGTCCGCAACGACGAGGGCCAACAGATCGTGCTAGCCCGGAACGGCGAGGTTTCGCTATTGGACCCTAAAGGCCGCGAATTGGAAAAGTACGAAATCCCCACCGGCGCAAACCTGATAGTCGACGAAAACCAGGAGGTCGAGGCCGGCACTGTGCTGTGCCAGTGGGACCCGCACAGTATACCCATTCTCGCGGAGGTCGGCGGAAAGGTCCGATACGAGGACGTCATCGAGGGCGAGACCATGCGGATGGAAAAGGACCCCAGCGGTCACGTCCGGCAGCTCGTCATGGAACACAAGGGCGACCTGCACCCGCAAATCGTGCTGGAGGACCAAAACGGAAAAATCCTCGACTTCTATTACCTGCCCGAAAAGGCGCACATCGAGGCCACAGAAGGAAAACAGATATCCGCCGGTACGATGCTGGCCAAAACACCGCGCGAGGTGTCCGGTACTCAAGACATCACCGGCGGGTTGCCCCGGGTAACCGAAATCTTCGAGGCACGAAAACCGAAGGAACCGTCTGTGATCGCCGAGATCGACGGCACGGTCGAGTTGCTCGGTGAAAAACGACGCGGAAAACGAACCATCATCGTCCGGAGCGAAACCGGTATCGAACGAGAACACCTGGTATCGCATGGAAAACACCTCCGCGTGCACGCCGGAACGTTCGTCAGGGCGGGCGAGGCGCTGGTCGATGGGCCGTTGGTGCCGCACGACATCTTGCGCATCTCCGGCGAAGAGGCCGTGCAGCAGTACCTTACCCGCGAAATTCAAAACGTTTACCGAAGCCAACGCGTGGAAATCAACGATAAACACATCGAGATCATCGTCTCGCAGATGCTGCGGAAGGTGGCCGTGCAGACGGTCGGCGATACCGGGTTGTTGCCGGGGATCGTCATTGATAAAATCGATTTCCGGGTGACCAACGAAGAAATCGCCAAATGTCTAAAGATTACCGAAAAGGGCGACAGCGATTTCGAGTTAGGAGCTATTGTGCCGATCGACACGCTAGAGCAGGTCAACACACAAATCGAGGCACTCGGCGGCGCGCCGGCGGTTGGCGCCAAACCGGAACCGGCCACTGCAGCAACACAACTGCTGGGGATTACCAAGGCCGCTGTGCAAAGCTCCAGCTTTATCTCGGCCGCCAGCTTCCAAGAAACCACCAAGGTGCTTACCGAGGCCGCACTGGCAGGCCGGGTCGACCCGTTGGTCGGACTGAAGGAAAACGTGATACTGGGCCACCTGGTGCCCGCCGGGACCGGCTTCAGCACGTACCAGGACGGCGAGGTCCGTATCTACCCACAGGCGCTGGAAGCCTTGAAGGTGGAAAAGGAAAGCGTCCTTTCGCGTCACTTCCCGTTGCTGGACAGCCATACGCCGGAGGAGCCTGAAACCGGCGACGGTCAGATTGCAGAAACTGTACCAACCGAAACCGCCGCTACAGGACTGGACGCATTGGTCGGAGAGCCGATTGAGAATCCAGCAGGACAGTAGGTGGTAGGCGGTAGGTGGTAGGTGGTAGATGGTAGGTGGTAGATGGTAG
>DAOWNK010000294.1 GCA_030642635.1 Pirellulales bacterium | reverse complement strand
TGCGAATCCTGGCCGGTGAGATTCAATCGGGCTACGCACCCACGCCCGGCGAGATTCTCGCCAAGGCAAAAGAGACAGAGCCGGAATCGTTTAAGCGCTGGACCGCCAAGTCCACGGCCGGGCACTTGAAGCGCTACGGGCTTACCACCCATAAAAGCCACGGGCGGAGAGTGTACGGACGTGTGACACAAGATGATTTACAACGGATTCAGAGCAACTATTCCATTGATCTTGGTTTCGATAAAAACGGAGACACCTACCCCTGAGAACGTACCCCACGTGCCCCATGTACCCCGAATCGGGCAAAATCGGCCCCAAAAAGCATGTTTCGGGGGCACGTGGGGTACATGGGGCACATTGCCAAGGGTAGGTATGGAGAAAAAAATGAGCGATTCGATATGCAATTTCCTAGAAGGGCTGTTCGACGATCCGGTCACGGTGCCCTCGGCCACGGTCCCCAAAACCACGCCGGCGGATGACACCTCGGCGGCCGAGCACCCACTGGCAGGCACGCCGTTTAATGGGTGGGTCCGACGGCAGGATTGCACGGGACGGATGGGATGGGAAGCCCCTGAACTGCCCGAGGCCGACCGGTGGTGGGTACGCTGCACGTTCGATGACCTGCCCGAGGTGCCCGATGGTTTCCAGTTCGGCAAGATCGAATAACCAGCCCCACTTGACGAACCTCAAGTAATTGGTAGAATATATATCGATGGCAATAAAGCGACACAACGTGAGCGACACACTGCGGACGGCGGTCGATGCGTCCGACCGAACCCGATACAGGATTGCCCTGGACGCTAAAGTCGATCACGCTTCACTGAGTCGGTTTATGCACGGCGGCGGTTTGTCGGCCGACAGCATCGATAAACTCGCCGAAGCCCTCGGACTAGAGTTGAAACCGAAAACCAAGCATCGGAAAGCCAGGTGACGTTATGGCGAGCATTTCAAAAGACCCCGGCGGCAAGAAGCGGATACTGTTTGTTGCGACTGACGGCAAGCGGCGGGCGATTAGGCTAGGCAAGATGCCAGGGCGGGCAGCCGAGGCAATTAAGATCAAGCTGGAAGCCCTTGTCGCGTCAAATGTGTCTGGTTGTCCGTGGGATGTGGAGTTGAGCCGGTGGGTAAGGGAGATTCCCGACGCCCTGGCCAATAAGCTGGCCCGGAATGGGCTGATTCCAAAACGCGAAAGGGCGACGCTGGGGGCGTTCATTGCAAAGTACATTGACCATCGGCAAGATGTGAAACCAGCCAGCAAAACGGTATGGCGGCAGGGCGAACGTGGTCTTGTGGAATACTTTGGAGCAGATCAACCCGTTCAGCAAGTCTCAACCGGCGACGCCGAAGACTACAAGCAAGCGTTGATCGGCCAGGGTTTGGCCCCATACACGGTACGCAAACGGTTGCAATCTGCGAAGATGTTTTTCACGGCGATGGTCAAGCGCGGCCTGATTCTACAAAATCCGTTTGTCGGAGTGCAAGTTGCTGCGGTAATAGACGAAAGCCGCAACGTGTTTGTTCCACGGGAACATATCGGCAAGATCATGGAGGTATGCCCGGACACTGAATGGCGGGCGATTGTGGCCTTGTGTCGATACGCCGGGTTGCGGTGCCCGTCTGAAGTGCTTTCTCTGAAGTGGGAACATATCGACTGGCACGAGGAACGCATTACGGTCATCTCTCCCAAGACGGCTCATCATCCCGGTGGCGGTCAGAGAATAATTCCACTGTTCCCCGAATTGGTGGAACCGCTGGGCGAAGCGTTTGAACTGGCCCCCGATGGTGCGGTCCACGTTATTGGCCGGCACCGTTCGCAAGCCGAGTCGCCGGCCGGCTGGCGCAACAGCAACCTCAGAACACGCTTTGAGAAGATCATCCGACGTGCTGGTCTGGAACCGTGGCCTAAACTGTTCCACGCCATGCGGGCGAGTCTCGAAACGGAATTGGTCGAAGAGTTTCCAGTTCAAGCCGTGGCGGCATGGTTGGGTAACTCGCCAAAGGTGGCACTGAAACACTATCTTCGAGTGTTGCCAGAACACTACGCAAGGGCCGTCAATGGCGGCACGAAAAAAGCGGCGCAAAATGCAGCGCAGTCAGTGCATGAAATGGACTGTAAGGCCAAGAAACCAAAATCGCAAACCCCTATTTTTACAGAGGTTTGCGATCCCTTACTGTACTGTACAAGTATACAGGCGGATGGGGAGGGATTCGAACCCCCGGTGCAGTTTCCCACACAACGGTTTTCAAGACCGTCGCCTTAGTCCACTCGGCCACCCATCCGAAGCCGCCGTTGCCGCGGCGATACTTAACTTTACCTGCCGAGGCGTGAGAAGTCCAGTCTTTGGAGTCTGCTTCAGTAATGATAGCGAAGTTGTGCTATGTGCAGCGACTCGCCCTCGATCTTGTACACGATTCGGTGTTCATCTGTAATGCGTCGGGACCAATATCCGGAGAGAGCGTGATCGAGAGGTTCCGGTTTGCCAACGCCGCACATCGAACCGCCCCCACGCAGTTTACCTGCGTGGAGCGAATGTCTGCACCCTACCGACGCCCCGCGCATCGAACCGCCCCCACGCAGTTTACCTGCGTGGAGCGAATGTAGACGTAGGGTGGGTCGAGCGCAGCGAGCCCCACCAAATGGATTGACCAACGATGGTGGGGCTCGCTAAAGCTCGACCCACCCTACATTTCTATGGTCGGAACAGTCCCAATTGGCTGCCAACTACCTACCGACATCGCGCCGCGAAAATGGACTGCCGAGGGGTATTTGACCATCTGGGCCGGCGTAATTATAATTGTAAATGTGCTCGGCTCTCTGCCGAGTACCTGTGTTTCGAGTCAGAAGGAGGATTTACCAGAATGACAATCGTGGCCGAGTGAGGGCCATGATCGACAATTCATAGACGCACGAGCGTCAAGAACTGCTTCCCACAAAACGACCAACTTGAGCCTTATGGCTCTTGAACAACAGAAGCAGTGCTTGGACCGCACTTCCTTGCCAAAGGGAGCGTCGGCCGAGTGCTGTTCTGTTCTGCCCCTTGGTCGGGGTTGTGGGAGCGGCATCGGTCTGGCGCTCCTTTTTTTGTTTGGTAAGCAACGCCCAGCGTTGGTTTGGTGGGGGTTCTGGTTCTGGAGATAAAACATGGGCTCGCGGCGTAGTACAGCGAAGTTGGCGCGTGGCGGTTCCGGTGCTGATGGCGACTCTTCCGCCGCCTCGCCACAACCGGTTCCCCATTGGGACATGCTGCGGCGCGAACTGCTCGTTGACGAGCAGGTAGTAAAGCGTTTTCGCGTTCCCGCGCCAAACCAGATTGCTGTCTTGGCGGCTTTTCAGGAGGAAGGCTGGCCGCCTCGGGTATTCGATCCCCTGCACCCGCAAGAAGACCAAGAACCCAAGCAGCGGCTTCGCGAGACGATCAGGGCGCTCAATCACCACCAGCGTGTGCGGATGCTCCATTTCTTCGGCGATGGCACCGGCCAGGGCGTACTGTGGGAATGGGTCGATGATCGCGCCCCCCCGCCAGGCCCCCGCAGACCTCCCACGTAGCTCCTATAGGCGATTCCCGGTTCCTCGCTCAAACTATGTGATAGCACGCTCGCAATTGGACTCAGACGCAAGCAAACTGATTTCGCACTGCGTGTGACAATTTTTGAGGCAACGTTGATACTTCATCAGGAAAGGGTTGGACTTATGATGACGAGATGTTTTTTATCTGGCGGCGTGATTTGTTTGATGGTTCTGGGAGTTTCTTTCGGCATTACCGCC
>DAOWNK010000359.1 GCA_030642635.1 Pirellulales bacterium | reverse complement strand
TTTAGCCGCCGTGCTTGCACGGCGCGTGAAGTGGCGAAATGCCTTAAATTCATGTTGTATTGGCAATTACCATGTACCGCCAACGCGCCGAACAAGCTCGGCGGCTAAACCATTCTCCTCCAATTATAGGGTGATTAATGCCGGCCCGCCACTGCCCACGTGCCGACAGTAATAACCACGCCATATATGCGGATATCCGCGTGTTTGGGAAAACATCCGGGAATGCTCGTGTGGCAAAACAATGTGCTTGGGGTATCATATTGGCTTTGGGTAGGGCACGCGTTACAATGGGCAGGACACACGTCACAGGGTTTTCGACCCACGGAATGCACATCTTTCGAGGGGTACGAACGGTGGAGCAAGATTCCATCACGTTGCCGGCCGACGCTACCGATCGCAAGCGGGCGGAAGAGGCCCTGCAGCAGGCACACAAAGATCTGGAAGATCAAGTGGAAGCGCGAACGGCCGTGCTGAAGGCAACCAACCGGGAGCTACGCCAGGAGATTGTCCAGCGGGCACTGGCCGAAGAAGCCTTACGCGAAAAAGAGGAGCAATATCGTACATTGGTCGAAGCCATCCCACACGGCATCCAGGAGATCGACCTGGAGGGTACGATCACCTTCGCAAGTGCGGCCTGCCACCGGATATACGGTTTTCTCGACGGTTCCATGGTGGGAACCCGAATCTGGGACGTCATCGCATCACGGGTGGAGCAGAATTCGCTCCGCAAGTATTTCCAAATCATGGTAAACGAACAACCGGAGCCTACCCCTTATTTCGGGCAAGATCGCACCAAAGACGGAAAAATTATTGACGTACGGGTCGATTGGAATTATAAAAGAGCTAATGCTGATAAACTTGTCGGAGTTGTGGCCGTGCTTACCGACATCACCGATCAGCGTTGGGCGGAAGAGCAGGCCCGACGCCGAATGGACGATCTCGCCCACGTGGTGCGTCTATCTACCATGGGAGAGATGGTATCGGGGCTGGCACACGAGTTGAACCAACCGTTAGCCGCCATTGCCGGTTACGCACAGGCTTGTCAACACCAAGTACAAATCTTAACAGGCGAGGGTCGGGATGAGGTGCTCGACTTTGTAGGGCAGATTTCAGAACAGGCAAACCGCGCCGGTGAGATCATCCGGCACTTAAGAGACTTTGTCCACCGCGCGGATTCCGGCCGGTCGCCAATCGACATAAACGACCTGATCTGCGACGTGGCGGTCCTGCTGGAGGTCGAAATGCGACTGCACGACGTCCGCCTGGAATTGGAATTGGACCGTTCGCTGCCGGAGGTCAACATAGATCGAATCCAGATCGAGCAGGTCGTCACCAATCTCGTCTACAATGCCATAGAGGCCGCACAGGAAGTACCGCAAGAATACCGAACCGTGACCGTCCGCACTTCGCGCAGCGACACCAATCTAATAGAGGTTGCAGTGGAGGATACCGGGAAGGGGCTGCAAACAAAGAATGTCGATCGACTCTTCGAACCGTTTTACACGACCAAGGAAAACGGCATGGGACTGGGGCTGTCGATCAGCCGGTCCATTGTCGAATCGCACGGCGGACGACTGCAAGCAACGCCCGACGCCGAACGTGGAACCACGTTCCGGTTTACCTTGCTGTCCGCTCAAGGTAAAGGAGATGAAAAATGAACGACGAATCGACCGTCTTCCTGGTCGATGACGATCCGGCCGTGCTCAGGTCGCTCACAGCACTGGTGAAAGTCGTTTTCCCACGTGTGGAAGCGTACCATTCAGCGGCTGAATTTCTCGACGCTTACAACGGCGATCAGTCCGGCTGCCTTGTGCTTGATGTGGCCATGCCGGGTATGAACGGCTTGGAACTGCAACGAAAGCTCTCACAAGATAAAACCGATCTGCCGGTAGTGTTTATCACCGGACACGGAAATGTACAAATGGCCGTCGGCGCCATGCAGGCCGGAGCAATAAACTTCCTGGAAAAACCCTTCCGAGAACAAGAACTCTGGGACAGCATCCGAAAGGCGTTCGAACTGGATCATCAAAACCGACGCCGAAAGGCCAGACGCGCCAAAATACAAGC
>DAOWNK010000313.1 GCA_030642635.1 Pirellulales bacterium | reverse complement strand
CGGCACGAGCAACTTCATACACACCAGTAGGGAACAACAAGGCTCCGACTACGCCGCCGCGGTGGCTGGGGCACAGCGTCGCGGCTATGCCGAGGCCGACCCTGCAATGGACGTGGACGGCACCGACGCCGCACAGAAGCTGGCCATGCTCGCCCACCTTGCATTCGGCGCCCGGGTAAAGTGGCGCGATATCCCGCGAGTTGGGATCGAGAGGGTAAAGCCGGCCGACATGCGCTACGCCGGCGAGTTGGGCTACAGTATAAAATTGCTTGCGGTCGCCCGGCTCGTGACCGAGGGGCTGGAGTTGCACGTCTCGCCGACGTTGGTCCGGCGCGGCGCACCGTTGGCCGACGTCCGCGGCGCGTACAACGCCGTCCGCGTGGTCGGCGACGCCGTAGGCCGGGTATTCTTCCATGGGCTGGGCGCCGGGCAAAACCCAACCGCATCGGCAGTGGTGGCCGACCTGATCGACACGGTGGTCGGCCGAACGGCCATAACGTTCCGTACGCTCGACCTGTGGTCCGACCAGCGCGATCCACCCGTGGCGGTCCGCAGCCCGGCCAAAATGCCAGGCAGGTTCTACCTGCGTTTCAACGTAGACGACCACCCTGGCGTAATGTCCGAGATCACCGGCGTGCTGGGCCGGCGGAAAATCTCCATCGCCTCGGTCATCCAGCATGAAATCGCCGAGCGAACCGATGACACAGTGCCGCTGGTCATTATGACTCACACGGCCGAGGAAGGTGCAATGGGTAAGGCATTTGCTAAAATTGAAGAGTTGTCTTGCGTCCACACCGGAAGTATCCGGATGCGGGTGAGAGAGTGAAGAAGAGGGATTAGTGATTAGGGATTGGGGATTAGAGTTTGATGTTACGTTTTTTCCAATCCCCAATCCCTAATCCCTAATCCCTAATCCCTAATCCCTCCCATGAAATACGCCATAATCGTTCCCGATGGTTGTGCCGACGAGCCGCAGGAGTCGCTCGGCGGCAAGACCCCGCTGGAGGCCGCCGATGTGCCGGCAATGGATGCGGTGGCCGCCGCCGGTGTGCTCGGCCGGTCGTGCAACGTGCCCGACTCGCTGCCGCCGGGGTCCGACGTGGCTAACCTGAGCCTGTTGGGCTACAACCCGTTTGAACATTACACAGGCCGGGCGCCGCTGGAAGCCGCCGCGCAAGGCATCGAACTGGGGCCGGACGATTGGGCGGTACGCTGCAATCTGGTGACCGTCGAAGACCAGATAATGCGAGATTTTACCGCAGGGCATATCTCCACCGAAGAGGCCGTCGAGTTGCTGAAAACCATGCAGGAGAAACTCGGCGACGAGCGGCTCGAATTTCATCCAGGCGTAAGCTACCGGAACCTGCTGGTGTATCGCGGTGCGGGCGCCGAACCGCCGTTCTCGCACGATACCAGGAGCACGCCGCCGCACGACCTGACCGGCCGGTCCGTAATAGACGATTACCCACGCGGCCCCGGCAGCGATATGCTCACGCAGCTTATGAGCGAGAGCATGACGCTGTTTGCCGACCATCCGGTGAACGTCCGTCGGCGCGAGCAAGGCAAACCGCCGGCCACGACCGTCTGGCTCTGGGGGCTGGGCAACATGCCGCAGTTGACTCCGTTCGCCGAGCTGCACGGCCTGCAAGGCGCCATGATTACCGCCGTCGATCTGCTGCGCGGATTGGCCACGTTGGTCGGTTGGCACCGGATCGAAGTGCCGGGGGCCACGGGGTATACCGATACCGACTACGCCGCCAAGGGACGTTACGCAGTCGAGGCATTGCGGGAAGTCGATCTGGTAGTCGTTCACGTCGAGGCGACCGACGAGGCCTCGCACGAGGGCGACGCGGCGGCCAAAGTGAAAGCATTGGAGCAGATCGACCGGCACATCGTCGGGGCGATACATGAAGCGATCAAGGCGCAGGGCGATTACCGCATACTCGTAACGCCAGACCATCCGACGCTGCTGCGGACCAAGACGCACGCGCATGGTTTCGTGCCGTTTGTAATGTCCGGCACAGGCATAAAACCAGACGCAGCCGACAGGTATGACGACCCGACCGCAGAGCACTCGGGGTTGGTGTTCAAGGAGGGTTGGAAGTTGATGGATGAGTTTTTAGGGACTGGGGGCTGGGGGCTGGGGGTGTATGGACTAGGGACCAGGGGATTGGGGGTTGGGCAGTGATGAATTATAGCAAGTGGCACCGGCGTCCCGCCGGTGAGATCTCCTGAAACCACTCCCCACAAAGAACGGGCATCAATATGCGAGACAACACTAGAAGCAAAAGTGGCACCGGCGTCAGTGGCATCGGCGTCAGTGGCACCGGCGTCAGTGGCACCGGCGTCAGTGGCACCGGCGTCCCGCCGGTGAAAGGAGTAACCTCCTTTATTGCAACCCGCCGCAATCTTCCACACTGGGAAGAACCCGGCAGCGTTTACTTTATCACTTGGAACACGATTAAGAAAACCTGCCTGACACCAGAAGAACGCACACTCACACTATCAGCTATACGCTATTGGGACAACACCCGCTGGGCACTATATACAGCGGTTGTCATGCCGGACCATGTCCACGTCCTTGCCCAACCTCTAAAGATTTCCGAGGAACAACCACCGGCATGGTATAAACTTGGCTCGATTCTCCACAGTGTGAAAAGTTATAGTGCGCACCAGATCAATCGGCTTCGCAAACAAGCCGGCGCGGTCTGGCAAGACGAGCGGAAAGATAGAACAGTAAGGAATGAAAAGGAATTCTGGGGAAAATGGCAGTATGTTCGGGATAATCCTGTAAAGGGGAACCTGGCAGTAACTTCAGAAGAGTATCTTTGGTTCTATCAACAGATGGTCACCGGCGGGACGCCGGTGCCACTATTATAATGCAAGTGCCACTATTATAATGCAAATGCCACT
The DNA here is from genome assembly GCA_030642635.1 of Pirellulales bacterium. Classification (GTDB taxonomy): domain Bacteria; phylum Planctomycetota; class Planctomycetia; order Pirellulales; family Thermoguttaceae; genus DAOWNK01. Next base: position 240 of record DAOWNK010000313.1, on the reverse strand, counting down.
GTTGTGATGCAAGTGCCACTGTTGTGATGCAAGTGCCACTGTCCACTTTCCCAAAAGAGAACGTCACCATGACTGAAAAAGAGTTCATGAACGTTTTAAGGGCTCTTCCGTTTTTAGGTGCAAAACGCTAGAAACACGGCCTTCAGGCCGGCGGCCATCTCGCGTAGCTCGGCGATGCTCCGCTGGACCGCTTCCGAGGCCCGGTTCAGGTCCAGAATCAGCCGGCTGAAGAGTGTGCCG
>DAOWNK010000169.1 GCA_030642635.1 Pirellulales bacterium | reverse complement strand
CGCAGCGGGTCGCCGGGCGGTTGATCTCCTACGACCTGGGCGGCGACATCGGCCTGGTGGCCGTCCGGGTGTCCGGCCCGGTGCAGACGGCAAGAGTGGCGCCGCCGAGCTACAAGGTCGTACGCGGCGGCTCGGTCGTCAGCGTCGGGTGCAACAACGGCCGGCAGCCGACCGCTCGACACAGCCGCGTGGCGTCGATTAACAAGTACCTCGGACCGCCGAACCTCCAGGTAAACGACCAACCGGTCGAGGGCCGCAGCGGCGGCGGGCTTTTCTCCGAAGACGGCCTGCTGATAGGCGTGTGCAATGCGGCCGATCCGAGCGACCGCGAAGGGCTTTACGCCGCACTGGCGTCGATCCGTGCCGAGTTGGACAAGGTCGGATTGTCGTGCGTTTATAATCCGGTTGCCCCGTCGCCCGGTCCGGCGCAGCCAGGGTCAGTGGCGGCGCCGCTGGCCGCGTTGGTTTCTGTAAATCCGCCGACGATGTCCAAGCAGATGCCGGCGTCGGGTGCCGCGGCCGTGGCACTTAAAGCCGAGGAGCAGGCCGCGCTGGACGAAATCCGCCGGCGATTGCAGGAGGGCGCCGAGGTAATCTGCGTGATCCGGCCGCGTAATAACCCTGCGGCTCGCAGCGAGGTTATCATGCTCGATCGGGTCTCGCCAGCCTTCCTGAAACAACTGGCGGCCGAGACCCGGCCGCAAGGCTCGCCGCACCTGACCTCGCTCGAGATTCCTGCGGTAGGCGGTAGGCGGTAGGTGGTGAATTGAAAACGCCCCGGGACTGCGGTCCCGGGGGAATTTGTGCAATCGCCGCTACAACGCGCCGTGCAAACACGGCGGCTAAACATCTCTCACCGCCGTGCCGGCGGCGGCTAAACATCCTTCCCGTAACCTATACTTTCTTGTCGGAATGGAAAAACCGGGGTGCTGGTGTGATTCTGTTGATATTTGTAATCTGTGTGCTGAACGTGCTGATCGGCTATGCAGCGGCGGTATACTTAGGCTACGGCCCGCCGGGTGTGCTGGATGCCTGGGATGCATTGGTCGCCGATCCGCCCGGCGACACCACACCATCCAGCCGGACAACTCCACCTGAGCGAGTCGAGCAGTTCGACGAAGGCCCCATCGACGACAAATTCATCGAAAGCACGATCCAGAAGTTGAACCTGAGCCACGACGAAAATACCGCCCCCGATACCACGGCCCCTTTAGCAGACAATCACATTTAGCCGCCGTGCGTGGACGGCTTCCCGGTCGATTGTTGCAGAAGCAGTTTCAACTCATCGAGGTGCCGGCGGTAAACATCCCGTGGATCGCAGTTGTGCTTTTTGCACAACGCCGCCGCCCGGCCCAGCACCTCGCCCATCATGCCGGTGGTCGCCATAACGCGGACCGTACCCAGTGCCTCGTGGGTAACGCTGATATCGCGGCCGGCCATCATCAGGTTGTCGATATTCCGCGAATAGAAGCAACGGTATGGAATCGGATAAGGGTTCTTCTCGAATTTGGTGAACCTGGCCGTTGAGATGAACTCGTTGCCAGGCGATGCGGCGGCATATTTCGGATCGGGATAGTGCAGGTCGATCGACCAGGTCGAAGAAACGCAGCCGTCGTCGTATTCCTTGCCCGCGACGATATCCTCCTTGGTAAGCACCACGTCTCCCAAAAGCCGCCGCGATTCACGGCGGCCGGAAACGTAAGCCACCCACTGTAACTCGTGGTTCGGGTACAGCTTCTTGACGTTTTTCAGGCAATCCCACACGCTGTAGATCGCCCGCAGATTGTGGTCGCGGATGGCTTCTGCATCATTGATCGTATCCAGGTCGAATCCGCTTTCCCAAAACCATTCTCCCAGCAGGTGCAGCTTGGTGGGGATCGGTTTGTCGGCAAGGTCCAGTCCCCACGGACATCTCGGGAAACCGGATGGCACACCGGCGTCGCGGACCGACCACAGGTTGCTGGAGCCCATGTGTCCCTTGGCCGTCACCTCGTAGTCGGCGCCGGCGAGGAATCCCACGGTCCCGTCGCCGGTGCAGTCGGCGAACCATCGGCCGGTGAATCGTGACTCGCGGCCGGTGACGATGTTCTTCGAGACGACCGCAGTGATGCGACCGTTGTGCATCTCGACCTTGCATACGTGTTCGCACAAAAACAGCGATATGTTCTTTTCCGCCTTTACCAAGTTCAGCTTCACGCCGTCGCGGAAGTCCTTGGCCGGTCCGGCGTTCCTGGGCCGGTTTTTGCCGGTGGCGTGCATCTCGGCGACGATCTCGCCGAGGATCGGGTACGGCGGCTGATTGATCTTGCCGACGATTCCGACCCGTATCTCGGAACTGCTGTTGCCGCCCAGCACCGGCCGGTTTTGCACCAACGCCACCTTCACTGCCAACCTTGCCGCAGAGACGGCCGTGCAGCAGCCGGCCACACCGCCGCCGACCACGACCACGTCGAACTGTCCGGCCTCGTATGGCCGATCTGGTAGGTCGAGCATTTCTTTGCGAAATGCCGCTAAGGCATCCAACTCGTTCGGCGGGATGAAACCCGGTTCATTTGTCAGCAGGATCGCATCGCAGCGCCCCTCGAAGCCGGTCAGGTCGTGCAACGCCAACATGACTTTCTTCTTGCCGATCTCGACCGTACCGCCGTCGTGCCAGAACCATTCGACGCCCTTGGCGCCGAAGGTTTCTTTCAATGGCTTGCCGTCGATGAGCAGTTGAAACTTGCCGGGTGCGCCCGGAGCGTTCCATTGAGCGACCCAGTCCTTGGTCCGCACAAATACCCGATACGCACCAGGCTCGGGCAACGTGACGGTCGTTTTGGCGTCGGCGACCGGCACGCCCAGCCCGTGGGCAAGCAAATACGGCGAACCCATCACGTCGATCGACTGCTGATCGACGACCCAACCGCCTCGGTCGCCAAAACCTTCCGCCTCGACCAGAACCGTAGCAGCCTGAGTGCAACAGGCTAATGCAAGCGATAGGATCGTTCCCAAAAGTACGTCTTTCATGCTTAACTCCTTCGTCCATAAAGCCGCTTTGCGAGCGATATACGTAACACTTCACGTGGCGTTCAAGCCGCCGTGCCGGCGGCTGCTAAACGTAAGGATTAACTCGTTTAGCGGTCGCCGGTACGGCGACCTTTGCTACTGACACACTGCAATTTCAAGCGGCTGAAGTGCTATCATCCTACAATGCCGGCATGGCAAAGTCAACAAATCGTTGTATAAACGGATTTTGAGCGTATAATCATGTAATGTTGCGGCTGTAAACCGTATCAGGCCACTCCGCACGGAGATCGCAAACATGGCGGAACGTCGTAAGGTTGCCTTGCTGGTTGAATGGTCTCGCGCGTACGGGCGTGGTGTGCTGCACGGGGTTGCCGATTATGTACAGGCACATGAAACGTGGAAGATTTACCAAACCGAACGGAGCCTGCGCGACTCGGCGCCGGCGTGGCTGACAAGCTGGGCCGGGGACGGGATAATCGCCCGAATCGAAAACCGTAAACTGGCAAAACAGATCAAACAGATGAACCTCCCGACGGTCGATCTGTTCGGACACAAAGATATCAAAGACGTGCCGATTGTTATTACCGACGATCGGGCAGTGGTCCGCCTTGCGGCCGATCACCTGATCGATCGCGGGCTGAAACATTTCGCTTACTGCGGGCTGCACGGCATCTACTCCTCGGAGATACGCTCGAAGTATTTTGTGGAACACCTTGCCCGCGCAGGGTACGAAGCACACGTCTACGAAAACCCGCGACAGCGGCACACGGCGTTCATCTCCACCACCGAAGAGTACGAACTGCAATGTGAGGACGCGGTGGCGGAATGGATTCGCTCGCTGCCGAAGCCGGTCGGGTTGATGGCCTGCAACGACCTGCGCGCCCACCAGATACTGATGGCATGCGGCGACCACGGCATTGCGGTCCCGGACGAAGTGGCGGTGATCGGCGTGGACAACGACGAGGTGATATGCGAGTTGTGCCGGCCGCCGCTTACGAGCATCGAGCTAAACCCACAAAAAGTCGGCTACGAGGCGGCCGCGTTGTTGGACGGAATGCTCGGCGGCCGACAGCAACCGGAGAAACATGTGCTGGTCGAACCGCTGGGAGTGGTCGCCAGGCAATCGACCGACGTGGTTGCCATCGGCGATGCGGACCTGGTCGCCGCGGTGCACTTCATCCGAGAACACGCCTGCGACGGCATCCGCGTGGAGGACATACTCCGGCACGTGCGGATATCGCGCAGCACGCTGGAACGCCGATTTGAAAAATTCCTCGGCCGTTCACCAAGGGCGGAGATCACGCGCGTGCGGCTTCAGCGCGTAAAACAACTGCTCGCTACGACCGACTACCCGTTGGCAAAAATTGCGCAGTTGGCAGGGTTCCAATACATGGAATCCATGTGCTGCCTGTTCAAGAAGACAGTCGGTCATACCCCCGGGCAGTACCGGAAAAAAGAGGCAAAATTGTAAGTCAGCAAACGGCTACCGCTTTTCCGCCTCGCCGGTCATTGGAACAAACGCCACGCCGGTGACCGTCCGGCGACTGACCGTCCCGTCCGGTTGCTTCTCGATGAGGATAAGCTTTTGGAAATACCGGCCGACGGGAATCACCAGCCGGCCGCCTGGCGCAAGCTGATCGACGAGCGGCTGCGGTACATGGTCGGGCGCGGCGGCCACGACGATCACGTCGAACGGCGCGTGCTCCGGCCAGCCGCGATAGCCGTCGCCGCATCGGACCGTAACGTTCCGATAGCCCAACTCCTTGAGCCGCCGTTCGGCCTCGTCGGCCAGCGGCTTGATGATCTCGATGCTGTATACCTCCTTGCACAACTCGGCGAGCACGGCCGCCTGGTAGCCCGAGCCGGTGCCGATGTCCAATGCCCGATGACCCGGCTTGGGCCGGACCAGTTGCGTCATCAACGCCACGATGTACGGCTGCGAGATGGTCTGTGCACGGCCGATCGGCAACGGTCGATCGGCATAGGCATGATGCCGGAGTTCCGGCGGCACGAACCGGTGCCTGGCCACCCGGCCCATCACATCGAGCACCTTCGGGTCGTCGATGTCGCGGCCGCGCAGATCGTCTTCGACCATTATCCGCCGCGCTTGCACAAAGCGGGCATCTTCCGGCGGTTCTTTCGGCAAGGAAGGTCGAGCCTCTTGCAACATCTTGGACGGCGGCGCCGGTGCATCGGCCAGGCGCGGACTGAACGCCGTCTTCACACCGATGACGACGGCGACCGCTACAATCACCACGGTGATGACAATAGGTACCCGGCCACGCAATGAAGAAATATCCATGGCAAAAACTCTCTTGTGGGAGGCGACTGAAGTCGGCGATTCGGTCGCCGTCGGAGACGCCTCCCACAATCTGGTTTTCGGGGTTTGAATTCCCGGACACCCTCAATTATATCAAAAAGCGGAGGGCAAGGGACTCGAACCCTCAACTCCCGACGACGGCCGGCAGTTTTGCCTACCATTGTTTCACCGCGTGCAAAACTCCCGGTTTGTAGTGGCCCGATTCATCGGGTTCCGAGGGTCACTACGGGGATAACCACGTACATTAACTCGGAAGTGTCGTTTTCCCGGGGTTTTGCGAATTGTTGGATATTTTGGACGCATGTTTTGCCTGTCCAATAATTCCAATCGACCGCTACCGGCGGTCGCAAGTTGTTGCCCGATACCGACTTACAGTATCGGGCACTCGGCAATCACGTGTTGCCGAAACACTTGTCAAGTGTAATTTTCTTCGGTCATCCGTCGCCGCAACTTGTTGCATTATAACGAGTTACAGCGGCGCGAATTATTGGACGTTTTAGCCGCCCCAAATTCCAATAATTCAATCCGTAAAAACGTAGGGTGGGCCGAGCGCAGCGAGCCCCACCGTCGTTGGTCAATCCATTTGGTGGGGCTCGCTGCGCTCGACCCACCCTACTGCTTTGCGCCTTAGCGCCTTTGCGTGAGACCTGGAACGAGATAAATTTTCAAAGAACAACCGCACAGACAGTGCTGCAATATGGACGATTGTATAGCATCCGCCGGCCGATTTCAAGGTCGGGAATTGGCCACACGTGCCGGCTACTATCTTGCAAACAATGGTTCCTGACACCTTTTCTGGCACTTTTCTGGCATCACCCAAGATCACACGTCCGGCGGGCCACCCGCCGCCAGAAAATAGTTCTGACCTGCTCCCTGCTACAGGTTATTCTCTGTCTATTCGAAGTTCTTTATTGTTCTCAATCAGAATGAAACTCTAAAATAACCTCTTCTCTCATTCGACCCTGCATTTTTACTCCAGCCCTCTCGGATTCGGGAGGGGGCAAATACCGCCGCTTTGTTTCAATTGGACGTGTGCTGCGCGAAACGAGGGAAAGGCCGTTGCTATCGGCAAGTCGAATAATTCCCTCCGAGTTTTTGATAAACACGCCGCGAATGGCGGAGTTGCCCACAACGAAGACGGCGCGCCCCTTGCGCTTAAGAACCCGCGCGCATTCCTTCATCACTTTATCCATATCCCAGACATAACGCCGGACCATACCCAGGCACCGATTGTCAAGCGATTCGAGATCGGCCATGGTTTTCATCGCTTCTTGTATTGCTTCATTTGAAGTAGGCTCTTTTGAAACTTCAGTGCCAATGTTGCCAGACCGAATCGAGCGAATCTCGGATATGCTGTGCCCCATCCACACGAGGGACAACTTGTGCCCGCGGAGGTAATCGATAGCGTTCAGGTAGGGAGGCGATGTAATCACCATGTCCACACTCGCCGACTCGACCGGCAATGCTCTGGCGTCGCCATGCCGAATATCGGCGGGCGGAGCGTCATTCCCATTGCCTGTAAAAGGACAATTGCATACCACCCTTGCGACGGCCTTGAGAAAGGCATCAAACGCCTTCACCGGAGCAACGTCAT
>DAOWNK010000318.1 GCA_030642635.1 Pirellulales bacterium | reverse complement strand
GTGGTCTTTTCGGATAACGTTTTGCTTACTTCACACGGCGTGCAAGCACGCCGGCTAAACAAGGGAAAATCGTCAGGCCTACTTCCCAAAGACTCGCAATTGTGGTTTGATATTGTCATGGAGATGAAAATAGGGATTGGTGATAAAGGTGGTTTTACCTTGCGGCTTAGCCGTGGTTTGTGCCCCCCGACGCAGTCGGGGGGCTTTTGAATGATTTTTGTATGAAAGACAGTGCTTCTGAATTGATGTCGGCCGAGGCGTTCCGCGTCGGTGTGAGGCGTCGGCGCTGCCGATTGCCCGTGGTGACGGCTACCGGCGGCGATCATGTGTCCGTCTATTATTTTTTAAGGGACGTGTTCCACGGCCAGACGCGCGAGGAATTCAACGCATCGCTGGAAGACCCGTTCTACGAACCGTCCGACCGGATGCTGATTAAGCACGGCGTTCGCATTGCATCACACGTACACATGTTGCACCGGACGATGCAGTTCGGCCCTTTGCAGCTTCCCGTCTCGATGCTTAGGTCTCTGGCCACATTGCCGGAGTGTCGCGGCCGTGGGCAAGGCAGCCTGCTGCTTGTAGAGGCCCAGCGGCGGATGGCCCGAAGCGGTGCACTGATCGGACTGTTGAGCACGTCGATTCCGCACTTTTTCCACGGCACCGGCTGGGCACTGTGCGGACGGCACAGCTACAGCAGTGCCGATGTCCGGTCGGTGTTGGCCGGGCTGATCGACCGTGGGTATTTGCGTCGTCGCCGGCCGCGATTCCAAATCCGACCATGGCGTCAATGGGAGTTGGACGCGCTGGTAAGAATCTACAACCAGAACCTGCACGGCACATACGGCCCGGTGGAACGAACCGGCGCCTACTGGAAATGGCTCATGCGTCGCCAGGGCTACGACCAGTTCTACGTGGCGTTGGAGGGGCCTAATCTGTTGGAATTGGGTGAGACGAATACGCGGATTGTCGGCTACGCGGTTACCTGCGGCGAGGCGATTGTCGAGTTGGCCACCTCACCCGACCGGCGTGGTGCGGCGGCCGAGTTGATTGGCCGGTGCTGCGGCGATGCGATCGAGCTTAACCGTAACGGGGTGGTAATCCATGCACCGCCGAGCAGTTCCGTGCACAAGTTGTTCTGCCGTGCCGGTGGTGTGCACAACTGTCGCGAATCGGACCACGGCGAGGTGTTCATGGCGCGGCTGTTAAACCCGTTGAAACTGCTCAGGCGGCTGCTGGTCGAATTTAGTCGCCGTGCAGATCAGGCCGGCCTGCCGCTGCCGATCGAGTTTGGTCTGGCCGTCGACCGGAAGCGGTACAACATCGAGCTTACCGGCTCCGGGTCGAAGGTCCTCTCTCGGAAACTTGGGCACAACTACTTGCGGTTGAATACTATCGATTTCACCCGGTTGGTGCTGGGTCAACTCGATTGGTCGGCCGCCTTCTCAGACGGTCGCGTAGAGCCGTCGACCGAGCAGGCCGGTCAGATCGGCCCGGTGCTGTTTCCGCCGCTGCCTCTGTGGCGTCCGCCGTTTGACGACCTTCCGGCATCGTAGAGCAGGTATTTTTCCGAATGAGCCATATCCTGCCTTGGGTGTGGTTTATATACACCTATAGCGGTAGAACTTTGCCGTTCCAGGACTGTTCGGATTGAACAGTCTGCCCTTACATTTCCTACTTTTCACCTGAATCGCCCAACCGATTTTACCGGACTGTGTGCTGTAAGGGATTTTTGCGATTTCGGCGTGAATCTTTTGTTCAGACCCTTGACTTTTCAGCACCGTTCAATCAAACTGAGTGGACTGGGGGACGGGGCAGAGTATTGCCCGGAATGACAACGATCTTCAGCTACGACCATGGCGTGCCGAGAGCTTCTCTTTTTCCAGGCGCGCTTATGACAAGGACGCCGGGGGGCCGTGCTGCCGATCTCTTCTGGGAATGTTGAACGAAGCAAAGCAATGATAAAATCTGCCTTGACGGAATTGAAGGATTTTGTACCGCGACCGCCGGTGGTGATCGGTTGGCTGGTGCTGGCCGGCGCCCTATGTTTGGCTTATAGTTCGTCTGTTGCATTTCTTATTCAAAAGTGGCAAGAACCAGACTACGGTCACGGGTTTTTCGTACCGTTGTTTTCCGTTGTGTTGTTGTGGCTTCGTCGCGAGATGATCCGCCCGTTGCCCAATCGTGGGAGTTGGTGGGGGTTGGCGTTTATCGCGTTGGCCGCGGCGATGTATTGTGGAGGAACCTACTTCCACGTGCTTCGGCTGGCGCCGATTTCGATATTGCCGTGTTCTGCCGGGATTGTACTTTTGACAGGCGGTTGGCGTGCGATGCGATGGGCCTGGCCCTCGTTAGTATTTCTGATCTTTATGATACCGCTGCCCGGCTTCCTCGACGTTGCACTAAGGCATCCGCTTCAACGGATCGGGACTATTATCAGTGTTTACGTGATTCAGACGCTGGGGATTCCGGCCGTTGCCCAGGGTAACGTGATCCAACTGACCGAGGGGCAGCTTGGTGTTGTGGAGGCGTGCAGCGGAATTCGGATGTTGATGTTGTTTTTCGCCATCTGCATTGGTGCTGTGTTCGTGTTGCGTTGCGCGATGTGGGAGAAGATCGTAATCGTTATAAGCGCGATTCCGATAGCCGTGTTTTCCAATGTTACACGAATTACCGTCACGGCGATCCTTTACGAAACCGCCAGGAAGTGGCCCGACGTGATCAGTACGGAGACGGCGGATTGGTTCTTCCACGACATGGCCGGCTTGCTCATGATGCCGTTGGCGCTGCTGCTGCTTTGGGGAGAAATGATCTTGTTTTCAAAACTGCTGCTGGAACCGGTCGCTAAAAGTACGCTGAGCGTATCTTTGGCCGGCAGTTTACACGATATTGGTTCCGGAAAAACTACCTCGGATAAGTAACAAACCTTAATACCCAGGAAGATATCCATGTCGATTAACGAAAGCACTCAACTGCCGTACAGTCCGTCCAGTGCCAATGCGGTCGCCGATATCCAGGCTTACGTGTTGGAGAGAAGCTACGCGGCGTGGGCCGGCGGGGTGACGAT
>DAOWNK010000260.1 GCA_030642635.1 Pirellulales bacterium | reverse complement strand
CTCCGTACGCCACTCGGCATGCCGGATTCGACGGGCACTGAAGCGGTGCATCGACATGGTGCTCGCTGCGGAGGAACACCCATGACGTGCGACGATCGTCAATACGAAAGGCTGTTCCGACTGCTGGACGACTGGTGCGACGGCTCGCTCGGGGCCGAGCAAATCGGGCAGCTCGACCGCCTGTTGCACGACGACCCGGCGGCGCGTTGGCAGTACCTCTGCTACATGAACGTCCACGGCGGACTTGGACTGGGTGGCATTAAGGTGCTCAGCCCGGTTGCGGAATTGTTGCCGGAGTTGCATCAAGATTCCGATCTGCCGACCGGCTCGCCGGTGCTCGGCTTCCTGGGCAACGGTGCTCGCTGGACACGCGAGTACTTCTCACAACCCGGGCCGCTCTCGATACTGGCCGCTACGATATTCATGGTCTGCGTGGTTGCGATACTTGATATCTTGCCCGCACCGACATACACGCCTATCCACATAGGCAGAAACAACACAACCAGTAGCACAGGCAGTGGCACAGGCCTCCGGCCTGTGGACGATAAATTCAAGTTCGTCGCACGAATTACCGGCCTGCACAACTGCCGCTGGTCGCCCGAGGGACTGGCGCCAATCAACTTCGACTTTCTGCAAACCGGCCGCGAACTGAAACTCGACTCCGGGCTACTGCAAATTACCTACAAAACTGGAGCAAAGGTTGTCTTGGAAGGTCCCGTCGAGTTCAAAGTCGAGAAAGAAAACGCATGCCGGCTGGAGCTTGGCAAACTCACCGCAAAAGTGTCAGAGCAAGCCGTCGGGTTCACCGTCGAAACACCCACCGCCACGATCTGCGACCTGGGCACCGAGTTCGGCGTGACGGCCGAACAGTCCGGTTCGACAGAAGTGCACATCTTCATCGGCGAGGTGGAGGTCCAGCGACCCGGCAGAAACGGTGCTGTCGCCACTGTGCAGCGTTTGAAAGCCGGTCAAGCGGTGCGGATTGACGGCAGCGATGGCAGCGGCCTTCAGGCAATCAAGTTGAATGAACGCCGTTTCATACGCGAAATGTCCTTGGCCGCTATCACCAAAAGAGCCGCGTCATCGGCGGTGGCGACAAGCACGTTTGATGCCGACGCCGAAGGCTGGACTGTCTCGGTCGGCGGGTCAAGCTTTATACATCATGCGACCGGCGGCGCATCGGGTGGGTACATCCAAGCCGAGGATTCATTGAAAGACGATTTCTTCTACTTCATCGCTCCGGAAGCGTTTCACGGCGACCGATCTCGGGCCTACCGGTCTCACTTGGCCTTCGATCTGTTAATACGTTACATCGGCAAGCCGGAGAACAAGTCGATGTCGAAGCGGACAGATGCCGTGGTCATCACAGGCGGTGGAAAGTCGATTGCCGCCGGCGTACCGGTGCTGCCTAAGTTGAACGAGTGGACGCACTACAACATTCCGCTGTGCGGCTTGGGCCATTGGCGCCGCGTGGACCGGCCCGGTTCACCGCCGGCTTCCGAACAGGATATTCTCGACGTACTGAGCGATATCAACGACCTGCGAATCCGTGGGGAGTTTATGGGCGGCAAGGACACCGCGGGGCTGGATAACGTCGTTTTGCAAAGGGTCAAGTAATGAAACTTCCAACTCTGATCAGCTTCGTTCTGGCGAGTGCCGCCGTCGTCACGGCCGCGACGGCCGGGCCGGTCGATGTGCCGGCCGGGCAGCGGCAACTGTTCCTCGATGATTACATCATTGCCCGGACCGATAACCTCGCAACAACGATGCACCAGCCCGACAAGCGCGGCGCGGTGCTGAAGCCGACTCAACCGTGGGAGAAGTGGATTCAGACCCGCTCGACGCCGGCCTAGGACGAGGAGCAAAAAATCTTCAAGATGTGGGGCTGGACCTGTTTCGCGCCGGGAGTTGCTGCGCCCTTCTATGCCGAGAGCAAGGACGGCATTCACTGGACCAAGCCGGTCCTGCGTCAATACGAGGTCGAAGGCTCGCTGGAGAACAACCTTATTTCGGTCGATCCGAAATTGCACTGGAACGCCAACAAGATAGGGGATGTCGTCCGCGACCCAGACGATCCGGACCCGAGCCGCCGCTACAAGGGGTTTCTGGGGTCCACCGGCCGCCGGCCGATTGTCAGTCCCGACGGTATCCACTGGAAGCTGCTGGACGTTCCCAAAATCCCATCCAGCGACGAGTCGTACCTCACCTACGACCGCCAGGCCCGCACGTTCATCCTGATGGCGAAACGTAGAGGTCCCTACGGCCGGTCTTACGCACTTTCGACCAGTAAGGACTTCGAGAAGTGGACCAAGCCGGAGTTGGTTTTTCACGCCGATGCGGAAGACCAGCGGCGGGCCAAGGTGAACATCAGGGCACGACTGGCCAACCCAAAGTTGCAGCAGCCGACGTACAACAACCCGGCCGTCTATAATGCCGATATCTATAACATGGCGGTCTTCCGGTACGAGGGCCTCTACGTCGGGCTGCCCGCCGTGTATCACGCCACCGGCAAGTGGCCGAACTATCCGAATACCGAGGGGTTCGACCTGATCCAGTTGGCCGCCAGCCGCGATTTGCACACGTGGAAACGACTGGGAGATCGCCAACCGTTCATCGGCCCCTCGCCGGTTGGAGAGGACATATACGATGCGACGCAGATCTTGGCGACCGGTCCGGTGGTCCGTGGCGACGAACTATGGTTCTACTACACGGGCCTGAAGTATCGCGCATCGTTCAAGTACGTCGGCACCTACCCCAACGGCAAGATGGTTCTGCTGCCTGGCCGCGACTCCGATACAGGCGCCGTCTGCTTGGCCGTACTCCGCCGCGACGGGTTCATCTCGCTCGACGCGGGCCAACAGCCGGGCACGCTGCTGACCAAGCCCTTTGTGCTCACCGGCGGGAAACTACTGGTCAATGTTGATGCGGCCGACGGGACTCTGGAGGTAGACATATTGGACACGGAAAAGAAAATCTTGGCGGTCTCCGAACCGGTCGTCGGCGACCAACTCCACGCGATAGTACAATGGGAGTCGGGCGCCCCGGCAGACTTGAAAGGCAAAACAATAACCCTGCGGTTCAAGCTCCGCAACGCGAGCTTTTACTCGTTCTGGATAATAGCCGGGACGCAACGCGTCGCGGGATTGACAAACGGAAGATGAAACCACTGATAAACACGGATAAACACGGATAAAAAATGTCGAGAAAATCAGGGTATTGTCGCCACGACATAAATAATCAGTGTTTATCAGTGGTTCCATCTAATTTCCAATAGGCACGTCGAACCACGAAAGGAGGGACTGCCAACCAAAGCAACCGCGAGCACCGCTCGCAAACCGCGGCCACCAGCCGCGGCTGAAGTACCTTGTTGGGGCGGCAGTTTAACTGCCACCCCAACAGCGGCGCGACCACCGGTCGCGGATTTGTGTTAGTGTTTTTTCTGTTTTCTGTTCAACTTTTTTTGAGAGGTACAAAACGATGAGAAAGTCAAAGTACAACAGTAGAGTGATCGCGGCCGTTGTGGTGTTGGCCGTGTGTCTGGCCGGCCCGGCCGGTTCGGCCTGGGCCGGGGCCACCTGGACCCAGGAGGCCAAGCTGGTCGCCGGCGACGGTGAGGCCGGCGATACGTTCGGCGGTTCCGTTGCCATCAACGGCGGCACGGCCATTGTCGGGGCAGTATACGACGATCATGCCGGCCCCGTTGTCGACGCCGGGTCGGCCTACATCTTCGACGCCGCCTCGGGCTGGACACCCCAGGTCCAAAAGCTAACTGCCAGTGACGCGGCCGCGAACGGTAAGTTCGGCTCCTCCGTTGGGCTGAGCGGCCAAACCGCCATTGTCGGCACATACGGCTCCAGCAAGGCTTATGTCTTCGACAAGGGCGTCTCCGACTGGACCGAGACCAAGCAGTTGACCGGCAGTGACACCACATCGGCTGATCGGTTCGGCTATAAGGTTGCCATCAGCGGCAGCACGGCCATTGCCGGGGCAACTTATTGCCACTACGATCTAGGTGGTCCCGACGAAGTACAACGTGCCGGCGCCGCGTACATCTTCGACCGCAACCAAGGCGGCGACGACAACTGGGGCCAGGTCGCCAAGCTGGTTGCCAGTGACCCCGGCGAAAAGGATTACTTCGGGTCTTACGTTGCGATCGATGGAGACACCGCCATCATCACCTCGTATACAGACGATGTCGGCGCCATCGATACCGGCTCGGCGTACATCTTCGACCGCAACGAAGGTGGCGACGACAGTTGGGGCCAGGTTGCCAAGCTGCTGGCCGGCGACGGCGCCGCAGGCGATTATTTCGGCCTTAGCGTTGCAATCGACGGCGACACCACGTTCATCGGGGCACGGGAAGACGATGACAACAGCCTCGTCGCCTCTGGTTCGGTGTACGTCTTCGATAAGACTGTCTCGGGCTGGACG
>DAOWNK010000187.1 GCA_030642635.1 Pirellulales bacterium | reverse complement strand
TTGTTGGAATGCCTTGTTATGGATCAGCGGGCTGAGGCTGTGTCCGATCGGGTCGGCGACTACCCCGTATACCTCCGTCTCGGCGTTTATCCGGTCGTAACGGTAGACCTCCGTCATCTGCTGATAACTGAGTTGCCCCGGGGCAAGCGTTCGCTCGTGATGAAACGTGGCGTATGTAAACGGTGCACCGAATCGCCCTGCCAGCACCCGGCTTGGGATACCGATGTCTCCCATGCAGATACCGATGGTCGGCAGTTGACTGTCGCGGACAAGGTTGAGCATCCGCAGGTTGTCTTGCGGATGGTTTGCCATCGTGCAGATTTTTATGATATCAGGGTCCAGGCTGCCGAGCCGGTGGTGGATTTCCTCCAGGTTCGTCGGCGTTTTGCGAAAATCGTGCAGGCTGACGATCCGCTTGGTCTTGCCGAAACGCGGTATATCGGCCACGATGTCCTCTTCTATGTCTATGTATTCGACCCCCTCGGCAATCGCAGTTCTAAGTAGTGTGATTCGCTGCTCCTCGCCGCCAGAGTACTTCCCTCCGTCGATCTCACGCCGACAGGTGACCACCACCGGGCAAGGACGATTGGAAATCAATCGCTTCAGGTTCACCTCGCCGTCGATATAATCGATGCGCAACTCGACGAGCCGAGCACCGCACTCGACAATGTACCGGTGCTCCGCAATCATGTGTTGATGACGCCCACGTCCTATGCTTACGCAAATCATGTTCTTCTAATTGTTACTTAGAGAAGTGCTCGGCAGCAAACTTCCTCCGGTGCGCGGGAGAACAAGTTGATCCGGGCATCTTTTGAAGCTGCTGCCAACAATGACTGTGTTGCTTTATACAGGGCAAGGTAGGCGTCCAGCACACATTTGCCCATGCCTATTTGATCCGTATTCAAGGAATGTGCAACCCACATTCCTTTTTCATCTTCGCTTAAGTAAAACACCCAAGCATCAATAAAACGATCGGGCACTTTCACCATGTTTCGACTCCCCTGTATGTTACATATTCAACCATTTTAACTTCCACATTGCAAGCATACACCACGCCGCCAACAATATCCAGCCCAGCGTGCTGATAGCCGCCCCCAAGAAAAAACTCGTCGGGCGGTAGCGATATATCAGCCGGTGGCTCCCGGCCGGCAGCCGGCAGCCGCGCATCAGGCCGCCGGCATGCAGGATCGGCGCCGATCGGGCCGGCCGACCCGACGTTTGCACCTCCAATCGCCAACCGGGATAAAACTGGTCGCACAGCACCACTGTGGCCGGTTCGATAAGCTCGACTTCTATCTCCACTCGCTGCGGATCGTAGTGCACAACACGGCACGATTCGCCGGCCAGTGAATCGGCCCGCCATAAGTTATTACCATGAGCTATCCACGCCCGATGCCGGTGTGCGGGATTGCACCATAGCGAAACATCCCCCACACCAACCTCTATCCGCTTACCGCCTGGCAATACGTAATCGGCAGGTGCGCTTATGTATTTGCTCAAAAGGAGGGTGTCCGGAAATTCGGCACTGTGGGAGGCGACTCTGTCGGCGATTCGGTCCGATTGATGATTCAGTCGCCGTCGGAGACGCCTCCCACAGCGAATGAACTCCGCGTAATCCGCTGTTGTCATCGTGCCGTACACCTCAGCCAACGCAATTCGCCCGGCCAGGTTGTATTTCGGCCAAAGGGTGTCGCGGTCCCAACGCACGGCATCGGCCAGTCGTGTCGTCGAGTTGATTTGCTTCCACTCCGGACGCATCCAAATGGAACGGCGATACACACGGTATGGGCTGATACGATTTGTATTTGATTCTTCGATACGTTCAATTGTGGAGGCCAGCTTCGATTGCTCTTGCCATAATTTTGCCGGGGCACAAACGACCATCCACCGGTTGGCCGCCGCTAGGTCGACTGCCACCAAGATCAACGCAACCGCCGGAACCCAACGTGCAAAAGAAGCCGTGCGATTCCTCTCACGCAACAACCACCAGAACACGCCGCACAGCAATGCCGTTTGCACAAAGGACCAAAGCAAATCGCAATAAGCGCCACAAGTATCCAACGGGCCGAACAGCACATCCGGCTCGACTGCCAAGAGCCAACTGTTCCAAAACGGTCGGATTGCCAATGCCGCAGTCGCCGCCGCTACGCTCACAATGCACAGCCATAACAACAACCGCCGCACGCGGTCTGCCGGGGCGGAAAACGCACGGTCCCAGCCGAATGCCGAAAGCACGCTTAGTCCCAATGCGGCAACCACCAGCAGCTTTGCCGGATAGCGAAAGCGTGCGTAGCCGGGCAGCAGTAACGTCATCAGCCAATACAACCCGCCCAACGGCGGACCGACTCCGGCATCGACGTGCATTTCTCGCAGCAGCCAACCCAATCCGTACCAACCGAAACTTGCCGTTATGGCTAATACAACCGACCATGAAAGAAAAACCGCAGGCGGATTACGTTTAGTCGCCGCGTCCACGCGGCGTTCCTTCGCACGGCAGCGCAACCGCATGACCGAGACTGCTAACAGCAGCGGCAGTATGCCCATGTAAAGCGACGGTGTCCAGATTCGTCCTTCGGCCGGCACCACCTCGAGCCATCGGCGATTGATCGGGAACTGCCGCCCGGAGACGTTCGGCCAGACGTACTCGGCCAGCCGCCACGGACCGACGCTGAACTGGTATGTGTGGTCGTGATGCGTGCCGCGCTGAAGCCGTCCGAGTATCTGCTCGGCCCTGGGAGCGGCGTTTCGCATCGAGCGGCCGGCAAACTCCAGCGACGGAAGGACCTGAACGGCCGAAAGCACCAACCCGGTGGCGGCGGCCAGGGCCAACAGCGCCGGCCGTGACC
This sequence comes from Pirellulales bacterium, assembly GCA_030642635.1. Classification (GTDB taxonomy): domain Bacteria; phylum Planctomycetota; class Planctomycetia; order Pirellulales; family Thermoguttaceae; genus DAOWNK01. The sequence goes on along the minus strand of DAOWNK010000187.1, from coordinate 3,636 downwards.
CACCCCATGTAAAGCCGCGACCACTGATCGCGATTTTACAGTGTTGTTTGTCGGAGATCCACAACAACAGTGCATATAGCACCGTCAGCAGGGCGGCGTTGTAGGCCATCTGCGGATCACCGCCGAGGGTCATCATGGCCAGCACCACACCGAGCACAACGGCCCAACCGGCGGCCGAGCAATCCTCGCGCCGGGCAAGCCCGGCCGCTACACGGTGCAGCATCCGGTCGGCGGCCAACAACGCAAACGGCAGCCACGCGGCGCCGACTAAGTATATGACGTTGCAGTACTGGAACAGCACGTTTCCGCAGAAGGCGTACGAGACGGCACATATCCCGGCCGCATAAGTGCTCGTGCCCCAGTGCCGGGCAAGCCGATACGCCGCGAAGGCCGCCAGCAGCACGTGGCCGGTGACGTAGAACCTATATGTCCAGGCGTAACTGATCGGCAATGCGAAGATCAGCTTGCCGGGGTAGAATACGCTGGATGAGGCGTCGGCTGCCAACGGCTGGCCGAGGTTTTCCAACGGGTTCCAAAGCGGCGCCCGGCCGGCGGCCCATTCCTCTGCGATGAACTTAAACAACGGATAGTAGTAATGTGCCGCATCGCGAAAGGCGAACATGCCGCCGCCGAACAGCGCATCGAAAAACATCCAGACGAACAGTCCGGCGATGGAACAGACGACGATTAGACGTGATTTAGAGTTCATGCCGCTTGCGGTTTAGCAATCGTTACCAGAAACGCTGTGCGAAGCCGCAAGCGGCTTTATGTTCGTCGTGCGACGCGCAATTGGGCACGGTATTGCTCCACTGCACGGTCGCGGACGGCCATAAGCTCTGGCGTGTCAGCCGGTCTTTCCTGGGCGGAGAAAAGCTGCTCCTGAACGACCGCCTCCTCCAACTGCTCGGCCGGCACCGCACGATTGGTCAGCACGGAAACAACATTGCCCAGCACCTCGATGAACCCGCCCTCGACGTAATAACGATCTACCCGGCCGCAATAGGTGGTCCGCATCTCGCCGCAGCCCAACCGGCCGATCATCGGCGTATGGCCCGGCGCAATACCAAGCTCACCGTCGAATAGAGTAACAGCCACAAACTCAGCCGGCTCGTCCAGTACGGTTTGCTCGGGAGTAACGACTATACATTGAAGTTCGGGCATGGTCACCATTGCATTTTTTCCGCTTGTTCCTCGGCCTGCTCGATCACACCGACGTACATGAACGCCTGCTCGGGCAGGTGGTCCCACTTGCCGTCGGCGATCTCCTCGAAGCTGCGGATGGTTTCTTCCAGCGGCGTGATCTCGCCCGGCTTGCCGGTGAACACCTCGGCCACCAAAAACGGCTGCGAGAGGAACCGCTCCATGCGTCGGGCACGGTGCACCACCTGCTTGTCGTTTTCGTTTAGCTCGTCTACGCCCAAGATAGCGATGATATCTTGCAACTCGCGGTATCGCTGCAATGTCATCTGCACACGCCTGGCGATTGCGTAGTGACGCCGGCCTACGTACTGCGGATCAAGCACCCGGCTGCCGGAGGCCAGCGGATCGACGGCCGGATAGATTCCCTTCTCCGAAATCGCACGCTCCAGGTAGAGGAACGCATCGAGCTGGCTGAACGCGGCGGCCGGTGCCGGGTCGGTCGGGTCGTCGGCCGGCACGTATACCGCCTGCACCGAGGTGATCGCACCCTTGTCGGTCGATGCGATCCGCTCCTGCAACTGACCCATCTCTGTGGCAAGCGTCGGTTGGTAACCCACCGCCGACGGCATTCGGCCCAAAAGCGCCGACACCTCGCTGCCGGCCTGCGAGAACCGGAAGATGTTATCGATGAACAACAGCACGTCGGTGCCGATCGTGTCGCGGAAGTACTCGGCCATGGTTAGTGCAGAAAGCGCCACTCGAAGCCTGGCGCCCGGCGGCTCGTTCATCTGGCCGAAGACCATGCAGGTTTGCTCCATAACGCTTTGGCCGGTGTCTCCGATCTTGGCCTCCTGCATCTCCAGCCACAGGTCGTTCCCTTCGCGGGTGCGTTCGCCCACACCGGCGAATACACTGTACCCGCCGTGAGAGCTGGCGATTCGGGCGATCAGTTCGGTCAGAATGACCGTTTTTCCCAGCCCGGCCCCGCCGAACAACCCAGCCTTGCCGCCGCGGACGAACGGTGTAAGCAAATCGATCGCCTTAATGCCGGTCTCGAAAATCTCGGTTTTGGTCGACAGATCGGTCACTCCCGGCGATTCGCGGTGGATCGGCCAGTAGTCTTCGGCCGCCACCGGCCCCCGGCCGTCGACCGGGTCACCGGTCAGGTTGAACACCCGCCCGAGCGTCGCCTTGCCGACCGGCACCTTTACCGGCGCGCCGGTGTCGATGCAGTCCATGCCGCGGACCATCCCGTCGGTGCTTCCCAGTGCGATGCATCTGACCCGTCCGCCGCCTAAGTGCTGTTGCACCTCGCCGGTCAGGTCCAGTTTGACGTTTTTATGCTCGGAGACGATTTTTACGGCGTTGTAGATGGCCGGCAAATTGCCCTCGGAAAATTCGGCGTCGAACGTCGAGCCGATCACTTGCGTCACACGGCCGACGTTCTGTTTCTTCGCCGGTTTGTTTTTAGTTACGGTAGTCGGCATGGTAATTTTTTATGATGGTTGCAATTAGTATTTACCGCATTTCCGCTCGTTTAGCCCCGGCGTCCACGCCGGGCAACAACGCCGCGTAGACGCGGCGGCTAAACACTTATCCACTAAGCGCTTCCGCGCCTCCTATAATTTCCAAAAGTTCACTGGTAATTTGACCTTGTCTTGCCCGGTTGTAAATCATCGTCAGTTGACGGATCATGCCGTCTGCGTTTTCGGTGGCGGCCTTCATGGCTAACATCCTGGCGACCTGTTCGCTTACGGCCGCGTCTAGGAAACACTTAAACAGCTTGACCTTGAAACTCATCGGCACGACCTCATCTAAAATACTCTCGGCCGAGGGGAAGAATTCATGCTGCCGGTCGCCGGGGGGCGCCTCGTCGGGCTGCTCGTCGCCGACCAGTTCGGTAAGCGGCAACAACGTCTCGACCACCGCCTGCTGCTTGCTGATGCTGTCGAACTTCACGTACACCACATTGAGCCGGTCGATCCGTCCGGTCTCGAACCACTCGATGTACCGGTCGGCCAGCACATCGACCTCCTCGAAGCTTGGCTTGTCCTCGAAGTGCGTGAACGTTTCGTCCGGCTCGATCTTGCGAAATCGAAAGGCCGATATGCCTCGCTTGCCGGATACCTCCAGACAGACCTCGGGCAAGTTGTTGCGAAGTTCGTTCAGTTGTGCGTATCCCAGCCGTAATACACTCGAGTTATACCCGGCACACATTCCCCGGTTACCGGTAAGCACGAGCATGAGTGCCCTGCGCGGCTCGGGCTGTTCCTGTAGAAGCGGATGCGTAGCTTCCAACCCCGCCCGGACCAGGTCGCCGACCAGCTTGGTGATCCGCTCGGTGTACGCCACGGCCGCGGTCGCACGGTTCATCGCTCGGCTGAACCGCGCAGTGGAGATCAACTCCATCGTGCGGGTAATTTTGCGGATGTTGCGGATCGAGTTGCGGCGTTTTACGAGTTTACGTGCTTGGGTCATAAGTTAGGGGCTGGGGGC
>DAOWNK010000148.1 GCA_030642635.1 Pirellulales bacterium | reverse complement strand
CGCCTGGGCCGTGATGTTCGGACGCAAAACGATCGCCAAGATTGCCAGTCCCTTTGCTCCTTTCTCCAAGCGGTTGAGATGTTGTAAAACTATCATAAAGTCGTGACCGTTGGTCGCGACAATGTTGTCGGTGGTTTAACAGATGATTAGTGCGCGACCAACGGTCGCGGCTTTATGGTTATGGCTCCTTTGTCAATTTGCCCGTTTTGTGCCATTGTTCGATTTCTTCCGCACTAAACGCCCGGCGGAAAATCACCAGGTCATCGATCAGACCATGGTGGTCGTAATCAAAGTCGTCCCCCAACAGCCGTCGTCCCACGCGGGAGCACCGCAGGTTGATGTTATCTATTTCGATCGATTGCCCTTCCGTACTCAGCACACCGTCCACGTAAAGCCGGAGTGTCTTGTTGTCGCCGGCCGAGAGCGTCAGCGCTACGTGGTGCCAATTGCCGTCGGCAATGCTCTCGTGGTATAGATCGATCTCATGGCTTCCGGGATCATAAGCAAACTTGTCTCGCACAAACGCGTTTGGGACTCCCTCCCTCAATTCCAACAGTAATTCGTCGCGGTTGGTTCCGGCGTCCTCGTCCGTTGCATCGTAAGAAAAAAAGATGTTTGAGCGGCCGGCGGTGTAGGTGGTTTTGACCCAGGCGGCCACCGTGATGCCGGTGCCACCGGCCCCGCCGGGTGAGAACGCCCGGGTGTCGACGGCCGCCACTTCGATCTGCCGAGTATCGTCGGTGCCGAAGTCGGCCGCCGTTCCATGCCCCGGCCGGCCCGGCGCGGCCGTCACACCATTTTGCACAACGCCATCCGCCCCTAGCCCAGAGTTTTTGCCGAGGTTCTCCGGGTCGTCAAACGTGTAATGCGTGATCGGTCCAGAGAGAGAGAGTACGTCCGCCCAGGCAAGGGCGCCAGCCTCGGGCATCCGGACATTGCGCACAAATCGCCCGTGGTCGGCGGTTACTCGGTCGATTGTTTGTTGTTGCCGGTCGAATCGCACTGCCTGCCCCTGCGATATCTGCACCTTCTTCGGTGCGGCACCATTCTGAGCGACCAGTTCCGCTTCGACTCGGCCGATAAAGACGTGAACTGCCGCAATGCCGTCGTCGTCGATCTCCACGCCGAACTCGGTGCCCAGATCGACGATCGACATATCGGGCGTCTCGACGGTAAACCCGACGGCGCTCTTTGACACCTTGGCGGTAAGTTTGCCGATATCCAGCCGGCAGGCATTGGCTTGTTCGACTGTGAACTCGACAGGCCCTTCCAGGACGACTTTAGCACCGTTGTAGTAAGTGATCTCGACCAGCCCGGCGTCCAGTTTCAGTTCACGGCCTACGGTCATGTGGTCGAAGCCGTACGGTGCGCGGCCGTCGGCCGCCCAGCGGCAGTTGTGCAGGCCGGTGATTCGGGCGACGAAGTTGAGCTTTCCTTCTTTTTTCACAGGCTGGAAGCCTGTGCCACTGGTGGTAGTGGTGCAGACGTGGTTAGAGCGGCTCGGCTCGTATGTCGGCGCCGGCAAGATATTAAGTATTGAAATCAGGCAGACCATGAAAATCGCGGCGGCCAGTATCGAGAGCGGCCCGGGCTGTGAAAAATAATCATGAGTCCAGTGTGCAGCATCGCCAAGGAAACCCAAAACCGGACGGCGGTAATCTGTGCCGGGCAACGGCCCAAACTGGTCCTCGGACAACTCCGGCAGATCGCGGTTTGCACTCTGCTCCCACTGCAAGGCGGTGTGCAAGTCCATGTACTCGATGTAGAATCGCCGTGCCGAGGCGTCAACTCTAAGCAGGCCGGCCAGATGTGAGAATTCGTCCGGCGGGAGCGCACCGCGACAATATCCCTCCAGCAGGCGGAAAAGCTCATCGTGATTGACGACCATGCAGTTCATCGTGTTTCCAGAGACTTCAATCTCCGCTCGATGCACTCGAACAGTGCTCGGCGGATTCTACCAAGCGATTTGTAAACGGCATTGACCGGTCGGCCCAATTGTTCGGCGACGTGCTTTGTGGTGGTCTGCCCGCCGTAGCACCGCTCGATCAACTCACGGTCGCGCGTGGTCAGTTTGCCCATGCAATGCACCAGTGCCTCGCGTCGCCGTTCGAGCACCGGATCGAGCGACGCCCGATCTTCGGCGATGGCTTCAATTACATCTTCGCCGAGCGTCAATATCCGGCCGGTTTGCTGTCGGTAAAATTTCAGCACTTCGAGCTTGGCGACGCCGCACGCCCAACGCAGGAAGTCGCGGGTCTGGTCGAACTCGGCGAATTTCCGCCACAGCACGATGCTGGTCTCCTGCAACACGTCGTCGACGTCGGCCGCCTTGGTCAGAAACGTGCCGATGAAGGCGTGGATCCGGCGCTGATTGTCGGCGTAAAGCCGCAGGAATTGCTCGTTGAGGTCCGACACAAATATCCCCCCAACCTCCCAGTATAATTAGACCGTCTACTAATTGTCGCGCGCCGTGGCAAAAACCTGTGTCGAAATGTGGTTGGAAAAGCCGAAAATTTTGACTGACCGGATTTGCCCGTGCGAACCGAATAATTGGTATTAGCTACAAAACCACACATTTAGCCCCGGGTGAATACACCCGGGGCTATCGGAAAACGCTCGCCACATTTGCCCGCCGTGTATTCACGGCGGGCTAAATATGGCAGGGGGGGAAGATGGGAAAGCTGCGATGCGGCTCGGTGCAGTCCCGCTGTGCGTCGGGGTGGACATGCTCTGCTCGTAGGGGGGGGCTGATAGGCCGGCTCGCGATCGGTGTGGTGGTGCTGGGGATGGTGCTCGGGGCCGGCCGATCGCTCTGTGCCGCCGCCGGGTTCTCGTTGAAGCCGGACCCACGCTACGCCACCACGAGCAAGTCGGCACGCCAAAGTGCGCTGCGGTCGATCCCTTTCGAGCAACTCGACCAGTCGGCCCGGGCCAAGGTCGGCTCGGTGCTGTCGAACCTGAGTGTTTTTCGGCGGATGCCGGTTCGGGTGATCGACTGCGATCCGGATATGTACCTGTTCCTTGTCCGGAACCCCGACGTTGTGGTGAACATCTGGGATGTGCTCAACATCACCAAGTTGCAGCTTCGGCAACTAGGCGACGACACGTATCGGCTGGCCGAGGACGAGGGGACGCTCGGCAAGGTCGAGTTCCTTTACAGCAGCCATGATACGCACGTGATCTACGGCGAGGGCACATACGAGGGGCCGTTGTTCGCCCGACCGGTAAGCGGCCGCTGCCTGGCGGTTTTGAAAACCGGCTATGTGCGCGAGCCCGACGGCCGCTATTACATCACCACCCGGCTCGATACATTTTTGGCAGTTGACCACCAATGTGTCGAACTGCTTACCAAGGCATTTCATCCGTTGATAGGCCGAACAGCCGACGAGAACTTCGTCCAGACGGTGACGTTTCTGGGCTGCTTGTCGCGCACCGCCGAGGTGAACAGTCGCGGCGTGCAGCGGTTGGCAACGAAGTTGGAGTACGTTCGTCCGGAGTTGCGGTTGCAACTGGCCGAGTTGGCCGAAAAGATGGCCTCTGATTCACCACGCCTGGCTCAACGTCAACGAACGCACCACGGAGAGATTAGGGACTAGGGGGTGGGGGTTGGGGGCTGGGGTGAAGAGTGAAGGGTAAACCTCTCTCTTCTCTTTTCTCTCCTTGTCTCCTTTCTCCTCTTGAGTCAGGTAACAGGTTGTAACGGCTCTAACTTAGCGATGTCGGATGCCTTTTCGCCTCTCATCGCATGCCAAATATCCCAGTCTTGCTGGAGACCGAGCCAGAAGTCGGCCGACATCCCGATGACGCGAGCCAACCTCAATGCTGTATCCGGAGTTACACCACGCTTCCTACGAATGATTTCGTTAAGGCGTGGAAAGGATACGCCAAGGCGAATGGCCATTGCAGATTGGCTGATGCCTAATGGCTTCAAGAATTCCTCAAACAGCATCTCACCAGGATGAGTGGGTGGCCTCTCATTCGGGAGCCGCATTGCTGGTAGCTTTGCTTTCCGACCATGCGTTCGGCTTGAAGCATGTCGCCTAGTGGTAGTCCGTGATTTCGACTTCGTCGGCATAACCCTTCTCCCATCTATAGCATATGCAGTATTGGTCATTTTATAATAGATAACGAAACAGGTGTCACCCCGACAATTTTACGAAAACTCAGTAGTTCACAATCTTTCTATTTAGCCCGCCGTGAATACACGGCGGGCAAACATGGCAAGTGTTTTCCGCTAGCCCCGGGTGTATTCACCCGGGGCTAAATATGGGCTTTCATGGAAATCGACACTAAATTGTGAACTACTGAAACTCCTCCAGCGCCCGATCCTGTACACGTTTCAGGTCCAGCTTGCCGGTGCCGAGTATCGGTATCTCGTCGATCCGGCGGAAACTGTCCGGCGAGGGAATCCAAAGCGGCGGCAGGGCGGCATCGGCCAGCCGGCGGCAGATTTCTTCCGGTGTTAGACTCAGCCCGGTGTGCAGTACGACAAGCCGCTCGCCCTTGGTGGCGTGTGGTACGGCAGCAACGACGATAGCCAGATCGTCCTCGTCCAACCCCAGCACCTCTGCGATGGCCTGTTCAATACGGATGTGCGGAACCATCTCGCCGCCGATCTTCGAGAACCGGCTCACCCGGCCGGTGATCCGGATGAATCCGTCCCGGTCGATCTCGGCCACGTCGCCGGTTACATACCAGCCGTCTCGGATGACCTCGGCGGTTAGTTCCGGCCGGCCAAGGTATCCTTTCATTACATTCGGTCCGGTGATAAGCAACATGCCGGGACGGCCCGGTCCCAGGTTCTCGCCGGTATCCAGGTCGACGATTTTTGCCGAGACGCCCGGCAGCGGACGTCCGACGGTGCCTTCCTTAACACCCTCGTAGCGGTCACCGGCGGCACGGCTGGGTGGGATGTTGCCCGAGACTACAGGTGAAAGTTCCGTGGCGCCGTAGCCCTCGACCGGCCGGACGCCGAACTTTTGCTCGAACGCCTTGGCCAGCTCGGCGGGAAGCCGCTCGGCGCCGGTGAACACCACATCGAGCGCGGCGAAATCCTCCGGCTCGCACCGACGCAGGTACGAACGGACGAACGTCGGCGTGGCGACCATGATCGTCGCGCCGTGCCGGCGACATAGCTTGCCTACCGGTCGGGCCTCCAGCGGCGAGTAGTGATAAATGCCCTTCGGCGTCAGCGTGAGCACCGTCCACAGCGTGGTGGTGTAGCCGAACGAGTGGAACATCGGCAGGATGCCCAACAGCACGTCGTCCGCGACAAGGTGTATGATTTCGTTGACGGCATCGACGTTCGAGCCGACGTTCCGCTGTGTGAGCATTACGCCCTTCGGCCGACCGGTCGAGCCGGAGGTGAATATCACAGTGAGAAGGTCGTCCGGGTTGATGTCGGTCAGTCCCAGCCGGCGTTCCATGGCCTCGACCGGTTCCAGCCACGCCCGGGCGGCACAGATCAGCTTGTCGGACAAAGTGACCTGACGTTTGAAATCTTCGAGATAGACCAACTCGGCGTCGATGTCCAGGTCGAGTTTTTCCATTACCCGGCGGCTGGTCAGCACATGCCGAATGCCGCACTGGGCAATGCAATCGTTCATCACATCGGACGAGGCGGTGTAATTCAGGTTAACCGCCACGCGGCAGTCGATCGAGACCGCCGCATTGGCCACAACCGCACCGACCGACGGCGGCAGCAGCAGACCGATGTTACGCTCGTCGTCGGCCAATACCAATCGCCGCAGCAGCCGGCGCAGGATGAGTGTTCGGGTAAGCAGCGCCGCGCCGGTCAGTTCCGTTCCGATGGAGTCGGCCAGTTTTACTCTGCGCATGGCTGCCCGGCACATACGCAGGAACTTTCGCGGCAGGATCATTTCTTCGCGGCGGTTTTTCATGGGTTTATCGTTTACAAACAACCAATACTATAATGCTATGTTTACCACAGAGGGATTAGGGATTGGGGATTAGGGATTGGGGAAGAGAGAGGGTAGTGGCAGTTTACCGTCGCCATTCTCTTCCCTAATCCCCAATCCCTAATCCCCAATCCCTCTTTTCCGTACTAATCGGTCCCCAACGCTTCGACCGCACGGCGTACTTCTTCCACGTCAGTGGGATTGTAAATCGGCCGGCCGAATCGGATTGTCACCCGGTACGGTTTTAACCGAGGCCACTTCCAGAAAATCCTGCCGCCATGGTAACTTAATATACTCCCCCAAAGGCCATTAAGGTAAACCGGTATCACCGGCGAGTCGGTGTCCTTCAGTATCGACAGAAAGCCGTGTGTGAACTTTTGCATTTCGCCAGTGCGTGTGATACCACCTTCCGGAAAGATGCCGACCAGTTCGCCGTCGCGTAGCGCCTCTCGGGCAGTACGAATCGACCGTACCACCGATTGCTTTCCCGGCTCGATGGGGATCACTTTGGCCAGTCGGCCGATCCAGCCGAACCACGGCGTCTCGAAATATTCCGCATAGACAACCATTCGCGGATCGCGCGGGCAGGCCAGCCCGACCAACACGCCGTCGGCCCAGCTTACATGGTTCGGCACGATCAGTGCGCCGCTGCGCTGGGGGATGTTCTCCAACCCTTCGATCCGCACACGATAGATCAACCGGCTGATCAGCCACATGGCGAATCGCGTGGTTTCCTTGGGCAGCGTGCGGACGATGACAAACAACATCGGCACGGTGACGATCCCGCACAGCAGGAATATCCAACGTGCGGACAGGTTTAATGTGTTGGCCAGCAGATAAAACACACCGGCTGCGGCCAACATGCCGGAGAACGTCATGAAGTTGACGGCCGCAAGGATCGAACCGCGTGTCCGCTCCGGGCTGCGCTCTTGCAGGAATGCTTGCAATGGTACGTCGAACAGCCCCGCACTGATCCCCAACGTCAACAGCAACAGGCAACTCAAATAGTACCCGGTCGAGTACGGAGTGCCGTCGCCGGCCGGCACGACAAACAGCAGCATTGCGCAAAGGGCAATGCCCGCCGTGCCGAACGGCACGATGCCCAATTCGATCTTCCCGGCCGACCATATTCCGGCCAACACGCTTCCGATGCCGACGCCGACGGCCAACACGGCCATCAGACACCCGATGTACACACGTTGGTCTTGCAGAGCCAGCGTGCTTCGGCCGAGCAGGTCGATGTTCATCTGTGCCAGTGCACCGAGGGACCAGAAGAAGAAAACGCCCAAGGCCGCCAGAAACAGCGGTCGGGCAGACACCAGCGCGCCCAAGTCGCGCACCGTTTGGCCGAGCAAGTTTATCGGCGGCCTTCTTGTCGGGTTTGCCGGTCGGAGCCGGCCGATAAACAGGCTTGCAATCCACCCGACCACGGCCACTCCGATAAGCGCGGCGGCCGAGACCCACCACATATGCCTGCCCGGCGCGCCGAGCAACTCGCCGGAGGACGCCTTCAGTGTAGTAACGTCGTACAGCAGGTATCCAGCCACTGTGCCGACCATGATCGCCAGCACGGTGGTCATGCCGATCAAGCCGTTTGCCGCCGCAACACGGTCCGAGCGGACGATCTCCGGAATGCCGCCAAGTTTCGACGGGCTGAACATCGCGCTTTGTGCGCCCATCAACGCCACGACGGCCAGCATCAGATAGATATTGCCCATTAGAATCGTGACGATGCCCAGGGCCATGATGACGATTTCGGCCACCTTGCAGCCGATGATGACGCTGCGTTTGCTGAATCGGTCCGCCACGTACCCGGCCGGTGCGACCAGGATCAGAAACGGCACGACAAAACATGCCAGCCCGACCGAAACCACAATGTTCTTGTTGTTTGGGGAGACAAGGTCCTGGCCGATCGGCACGACCAGCCAGCGGAACAT
>DAOWNK010000219.1 GCA_030642635.1 Pirellulales bacterium | reverse complement strand
GGGGACGGTAACATAGGAATCACTGAAACCTTCGTCACCGATGCCTTGGACGTGCAACCCGATCCGCAGGTCTGCGTTTACCAGGGCTGTGATAATGTCAGTGAGAGTGGAACCGCCAGAGAATTCAAACAGGATTCCCAGCGTCTCGGATTCGTCCACTCCATCTTTCCCTGTTCCCGGCTTGTCGGCGCTCGCCTTGAAGTCTTCTTCAAAGTCGGGGCTTAGATTGTCTCCTTGAGGAAAGTTAAACGGAGGAGGAGGACTGTCCACGAGAAACAACACGCCAGGCGATGTCGGCGGATCACCCACCGCAATACTCATACCGGACAGAAGTGAGGTGCTGTCGTCGAAGTAAATGTCTGCGATATAGGAGGTAATCGGGCCATCATTGTAGAATGTGAACAAGACCTGATCGTCAGACTCCGTGACTTCTACAGAGAACTGGCTACTTATGTCTAGTGTTTGCTCGGGAGGGTCGGTTGAATCGATGTCACTAAATCCAATGGTATCTGCTTCTGTCTTCCCGGCAGCAAACAGCAGCACCACTCCCGCCAGACCTGCAATCAAATACTTGATGTTCATTTTATGCTCCTTCGAACATTGTTGCCGAGCCTTATAATTCACCCAGTATACGCAAGCTTCTCAAAAAGTCAACACTCCGGAGGCAAAAACGGGAATTTTCTGCAAAACCAACGCCGTTGGGGGGGTGTTGCAGGAGTCGCCCCAGCCATCCCGCCTAAACACTTACCGCCTGCCAGTCCGCCCGGACTTTTTCAGATTGGTATACACCTTCGTGTAAATCGGCAGGTGGCGGTAGTATACCTCGAGCATGTAAATAGACAGGCAAGTAACGTACAGCCGGCCGCCGTGTGGTGCCCATTGATCCATCGTGGGTCGCATCGGGTCCCAACTGCCCGACTCGCGGCCGCGTTTGATTTGCTGCTCCGGCAATACCTGCCGCATTACCGTATTCCATCGTTTCCAATAATCGCCTTCCATGTGATGCGCCGCCTGTGTGGCGTAGTACCAGTAGTAGACGTTCCGTCCGCGTTTGAAGTTGACCAGGTTCCCGGGCGAGGTGATCCATTCCATCCCTTCGATCATCGCCGGGTTGTCGCGCCGAGAGCCGATGTACTGGCGCATCAGAATCGCTTCGGCCGTCATGGCAAGCGACGGACTCTGGCCGCGTTGATACGCATAGCGGCTACCGCCGTGGCTGCTGACCTTATCCAGAAATCGGGCAACACGATTGAAGTGGTCTTCCGGCACTTCGATGCCCGCCATCCTTGCGCTTTGTAGCGCCATTATAACCCAGCCGCTCACCGAGACGTCGCTGTCGGCGCGGGGGTCGTATCTCCACCCGCCTTCCGGACTTTGGGCGTCCAGGCAGTTTTGCACGGCCAACTCGGCCGGTTCCTTGTATTTCGGGTCTTTGGTCATGCCGTACAACTCGCAGACGGCAATAGTGCACTGCCCCTGGGTGTAGTAGCGGTGGTTCCTAGGGCCTTCGTGGTAGAAATTGCCGTCGGAGTCCTGTTCTTTCAGCAACCACTGCCATCCGAGTTGGACGTTCTTTCTGAACTTGCCCTTTTTGTGCGTAATTCCGTTACCCTGGAACGCAAGCAGAGCCATGGCTGTGGCGGCCGGCGCGTTGTCAAGGTCCTTGGGCACTCCATCGGCATACGGACCGGCAAGGCTCCACGAACCGTCGTTACTCTGGTTCCTGGCCAGCCAGGCCAGTCCGCGTTGCACCGCCGTTTCGGTCGTTTTGTTCCCACCATATCGCCCCAGGAGAGATCGTTTCGAGCCTTCCTGACGACCGTCCAGCGCCAGTCCGATCTGGTTGGCCGCGATATCGCTGGTGGCCATGGTGCCGTCCGGCTGAATCGCCAGCATTGTCGGGGCCGCAAACGGGTCGTCCACTTCCGGTAGATCGTCGGGCGTGAGCACCGGTTCTTCAATCGCTTCGATCATGTCCTTACCAAGCGGCGGGTCGAACTCCAACTGCTCCCCTATTTGCTCGGCGTAGACGGTCTCGACTTCCAGTTCGACCTGATCTTGACGCCGAACAACAACCACCAACATCCCCAGAACGATCAACAAAACCATGTGAAATGCTGCGCTGATCAGCCACGGCGGCGAATTTTCAATCGCTACTTCGGTGAGGTTTTTCTCCTCGTCCTCGCGCTGGCGAATAAACTCAGGCCCACCTTTGGTTTCGACGGCCACCGGCCGTGCCGCCGCGCCGACCGGTGCCGCCCGAGAAACCGGCTTAGGTTTAGCCGACGCAGGCGAATCCGACCCTACCGGGGTCGCCTGCGGAAATACATCGGCCCGGGGAACATCCCCTCGCACCGGATGCGCCCACGGCTGCTCATGCGGATTTAAACCCGCCATCAATGTGTCTCCTCTGTCCGAATACCGAACGGGCCGAAAGGTGTCCTTGCACTTGCCGGATGCAGAAAACCCTGAAAATGCAAGATATCCAACTCTTGTTCCTTATCTGAGTTTACCTGTTGCCGGCGTCACTGGCAAGGAAGTGAAGCGAGGATAGAAGTGCTTGGGCGTTTGGTAAGCGCCACATATTACAGGAAGAACGGCCTTTTTGGGGGGGGCGAGGTTTGGTGCAGATGCATTCTATTCGTAACACTTCAGCTAATTGAGTAGTAGCGGCGATGTTTTGCAAACACTCCCATTTAGCCGCTGTGCCTGCACAGCGCGCCGGCGGCTCGCAGACTACAGACAAAAACTGGCCGCACCCCTCGACTCATGTCGAGATTGTGATAAAATTACATATCAGTCATGGGTTAATGATACATTGCCCGTGGCAAAGACATGACGCGGGGTGGAGCAGCCCGGTAGCTCGCGAGGCTCATAACCTCGAGGTCGCAGGTTCGAATCCTGTCCCCGCCACTTTAGGGGGTTGCCCCAAAGAGTCACAATCAGCCCCTATCGGCCCAAGCCCTTGTTTTGCAAGGGCTTGCGTCGTTTCTTTGGTATTGCGACCGATAGCGGCTTGCGGTGACTGCTGCGCATTTTGCTGCGCTTCTGCTGCGCATTTTGCTGCGCCTTCGGACGCCCACTCAAAGTCGGAATCGGTCACCTGCAAGTAGTGCCGCATTGCCACCTTGGGCGTGTTGCCCATCCAGGCCGTGACGACGTGAATTGGGTGCTCGGCCGCCAGTTCGGTTTCTCGGCTCAGCCGAAGATTCTGGAACAGTCGGGGCCAGGGGGTCACGCCCGCCTGCTTTAGGATTCTCTCAAACTGGGTTCGTAGGTTCGCGTTTCGCCAGCCGTCCGGTCCTTGGGCCGCTGCCCGGTAGTGGTCGGCATCGACAACGTACACCGCCCCCTCGGACGCCCGATCCCATGCCGCCTCAAGCTCGCCTCGAAGCTCAGGGAACATCGGGACAACCCGGCTGCCTCGGCCCGGGTGGTGTGCCGTCTTCGGGCTATCGACCGTGATTCGGCCGGCTGCCCAGTCCACGCCTTGCCATTGGAGGGAAAGAACTTCGCTCGGGCACCGCAAACCGCCATACCGGGCAAGCGTCACGATCAGCCGCCAGGTCGGATTGCAGGCAGCCAGGACACGGCTTGTTTCTTCGCGGGTGACGAACTGCTGTCGTTCGGCCGGGTTGCCCTCGTGGTGTTTCACGTCGCCAAAGGGATTTTCGTCAATCAGCTTCTGCCGTTTAGCCGCCTTGAACACTTGTCGGGCACGTTGCAGCCGTTTGCAGATTGTCGATGCAGCCAGCCCGTCGCGTATCATTTGGAGCCGTACTTCGTCGGCATCGGTTATCGTGATTTCCCGTAAGGGTCGGTCCGCGCCTAAACGCTCGACAAGGTTCCGCCGAACATGCCGGAAGATAACCCGGGAAGCCGGCTTGATGTCGATGCGCGATTCGATGTAGCTATCGAGGAACCCGGCCAGCGTTGCCCGCTCTTGTTGTTGTCGAGGTTCAACCAGTCCAGCCCGTGCAAGCCGATCATGTAGTACATCGTCGATGTCGGCCAGCCAGTCGGCCGTTGCCGAGTCGAGAGGCTGCCCGCTGGCCCGGGCCGTCGCCAGGTGCTCCACCCGCAACCGAACACCCTCGGCCATACGTTGCGACACCTTCCCCAGCCGGACACATCGCCGCCGCTTATCGCCATCGACGAATTGAATCATCCGCCGGCCACTAGATTGCTTACAGATCGAAGCCATATTGTCACCTGCCTTTCAAGGTTCGCTGGTCTACCCTACTGCTTTGACTGCCGCCGCTCGGATGAAGTCGGACAAGCCGACAAAGCCCTCTTGCTTCGAGGCGGTTTCAAGCAGTAGCTTTTCTTCGTCGGTTAGTCTTACGTTGACTTGCTTGGTTCGTTTCTTCGTCCGGGCGGGAGCCTGTGGTTGCTGGCCGGTTTCCAGTAGGTGGGCCACCCAACCGATAAGTGCTTCCTGTAGGCTCCGGACGCACTGATTGACCGTCTGGCCGTCGGCCATGATGTTAGGCAACTCCAGCCCGCGCCCATACCAGTGGCCTTCCTCGAAGCTCAGTACAATTTGGTACTGGCGGACAACGCGTTTTGCCTCGACCAACACGGCCGGGTCAAAGGGACGGTCAATCGCCTTGGCGGATTTTCTCGACTTGGCGGACATAGTACGCTTTCACCTTTCCACGATGTACTGGAATCGATATTGGCTGTTCACCCGGCTTGGTGAAGTAATGATGGGAGCCGTGGATACGGACCAGGCAGTATCCCGCCCGCTCCAGTATCTTCTTGACTTCAGCAAACCGCTTTTCGCTTGGCATATCCATAGTATATTCCTAGTTATACGTGAGTCAATAGGGTTCCGTTACCACTTGCCACGACTTGCCACCGCCTGCCGTTCCATATTGCCTGTCTTAACGCCCATGGAAAGCCCCGCAAACGGCCTGGGAATCGCCGCTTGGCTCCAACGTGTCGGCCGGTGCGACCGCTCCACCCTTGCCGACTTCACGATTCAGCCGCAGCCGAAAACCGATCCTCGCAAACACCTCCTCGAATGCCTCTTCCACCTCGCCGAGCGCGCTCCGCCTGCTGAAGATCGCGTCGTGAAGCGTGATGCACGGTACCCGGCCGACCAGCAGTGGCGCGACCTGCTCAATAACCAACCAACTTTCCAATCCTTGAAGCCGGCGGATCAGTTCCGCATGGTTGTTTCGGTTGACCTGCCGGACGAAGCGGCAGACCTCTGGAAACTCTTTTCGCAAAGCGCGCTCAACGGCACTCGGGTACTGACCCTTCTTGGCGAGAACGTCAACCAGGAACCGACGCTTGACAGTATCCCTATCCAGACCGGTAACGTCACAAAGGTGCTCGTAAAGCTGCCCAGAGCAAACGAGAGACGCGAACGAACCGGGCGAACAGGGCGGAGGCAAGGGCGAGGGGGCGGGGCGGAGGCAAGGGCAGGGGGGAACGGACGGAGGGGCAGGGCAGAGCGTATGCT
>DAOWNK010000315.1 GCA_030642635.1 Pirellulales bacterium | reverse complement strand
GACACAATGTGGGACAACTCGCAAATCAGTTCATAGGCTGCCGATTCGTAGGTGGGATCGATCTTCAGCGCCGCCTCGATGTGAACCAGCTTAGCCAGTGCCATTTGATCTCGAGGCTGGTTGCGGTCTACGGCTTTGGCAGCTTTCAACTCGGCTTCCGCCTGCTTGCGGCGAAGCACCATCTCGTCCAGGCGCTTGGTGGCGGCATCGGACCGGACTTCGGATAACGACTCGGACAGCTTCTCCCACGCCAAGACAATCAACCGGTCGAAGTCGGAGACTTTGCCATCGGTAGTGACCCAATCACCCTGGTAGTCGGCCCCCTTCCGCAGCCGGACGCCGATCTCGACGGTGGTCTGCTCGAAACTCTTGCCGATGGAGTCCTTTTCCTTGACTCGAAGCTCGATCGTAGCGTCGGACTGTGGGACGAAGTGCCGCCCGCCCGGCAGACGGCTGAGTCCCATCAGCAACAGCAGCGATTCTTCCTTGCCGGTGCCGGCCTCCAGGTGGCTGACCAGTAGTACACGATCTGAACGCGACAGCGCCTCGTCAAACATCTTAACCAGCCGAACCCCGAGCGGCTGCATGCGCACGTCGATTCCAACGTCCTCCATACCCAGCGTGCGGACTTTCAATTTGCCCTTGCCATGTTCGCCCGCCGACTTCAATGATGAGCACAGCAGTGTTGATATCGGTTGAATATCTTCTTCTCGAACAGGCCAACCGAACGTTTTCTGCCCCAGCACATTTCCGGTGGAAAGGTCGATCAACTTCACGTGCGTTTTGGGAACCAGGCCGTCGGAATCCACTTCCACGCGAACCATGGCATCGTAGCTCACAATGGACGTAATCGACCCGGCCGATAGTAGCTCCTTTTCCTTAAGAACCTGCTCCAACTGTGAACGATCAACCACTTGAGCCAACCCGGTGACGGTGATCTCCTGCGCAAGACGGTCGCAGAGCAACTCCGCCGCAATCCGAGTCCGGTTCGCTGCATGGAGCGGCAATTTCGGCGGCAGAATTACCACTGACGGCGCCGAGTTATCGTCCTGTTCTCCCAAACCGGTCGAAGGCAACGCCAGCAACACAACTGCGGCAACAATCGCCGATAAATGCCATGGCCGCGTCATTGTTACTTTCCGGCTATCTTCGGCAGCATCCGCTCGGCGATCTTGGCCGCGGCCTCTTGCAGGGCCGCCTTGCCGGCAAGCTGCTCGGTCAGGTCTACCGCTACGGTCGTCTGGCGGTCGATAGCCAACACCTTGCCGTTCTCGGGGTCTACCGCCTTTACCTCCAGCCGGGCCTTGACTGAGACCAGGTTGCCGAGCCGCACGGCGAACTCGCTAAAGCCCTCGCCGGTAATCAGCACGTCGGCGTCTTTTTTGTCGCCCTCCTCAGGATCGATGACCTTGAAGCCGGTCTTGGTGGCCAGCAGCGTGATTTCCGTCTCGGCCGCCGGGTCGATTACCGCTTGGCCCACGTGCCGCTCGGTAACGATTACAAACACGACGGGACGCTTGGCGTCGCCGAGTCTCTTTTTCAACGCGGCGATTCGATCCTCCGCAGACCGCGGCTTGGCTACCAACCTACCTGCTTGCTTGGAGATCGTCCGGGCAACGTCGTCTGAGAGTTTCCCTACCAACTCGCCCAAATCGTCGCGCACGCCGCCTTTAACCGACGCTCCCAGAACGCGGGTGGTCTCGGTGCCGATGATCTTGGCGACCACGTAGAGCGACTTGTCGATCTGCATTACCGAACCGGTCACTAGAATCTTCGCACCGGTGAGCTGCCCGATCTGTATCGCCTCGCCGAGCTTCACCACGCCGGAGACATTCAATTCCTGCTCGTTGAGAACCTTTTGCAGGTCCTCTCGATCGACCAGGAACAGCCCCGGCTTGGCGCTCAGATTGGCAAACATCAGGTCGGTCACCTTTGCGCCCAGATCGCGGACGTCGCGCCCTCGTTCCTGGAACGGCAAGATCGCGGTCGGATAAACCGCCTGGGCCTTCTCGGCCGTCGCCCGGGTGGGCAACGCGAATGCGACGATCGCAAGGATCGTCAAACACTGCAACTGTGCAAACGTTCTCATAGTTCAGTCCTCCATAAATAGGGATTGGGGATTAGTTGTAGGCTGGGTCGAGCGCAGCGAGGCCCAACTTTTTCGTGGATTTTGCTGTTGGCCATGTAGAAGGTGGGCCTCGCTGCGCTCTACGATTTCTTCTTGGCACAATGAACGGTTACTCGTTTTCTTTGTAAGCCGTTCGAACATACGAACCAGCAGAAAACGCGGCGTGGGACCTGATTCCCAGTGTTCGATCACGCCGAATCCGCATACGAGCAACCTGCCGCCTTTTTTCTGATAATCGACCTCGACCCACGGCCATGCCCGGCCGCCCTGCGATACTTCGGCCAGAACGCGGTCCACCTCGATACGAAACGCCAACCCACCGAGGGCCATTTTGCACTGCGGCCACGCGACGGCGTCCAGACGCTTGTCCAATTCGGCAATCACATCCCGACGCCGAAGCGAGACGGCTCTGGGGCGAATCCGCAGCCGGTCACTCGTCGCCGATATTTCAACCGCCCCTTCCGAAGGCGCCAAACACAACACCGGCAGACCGGAAGACGCCAGTTGCAACATCGTTTCCGGCAAACCGCGATAATCCTCCAGCGAAGCGCCCTCGCCGATAACGATCAGCCCATCGCGACATTCTTCAAGCGATGTAACGTTCCGGGCAACCTTGAACGGAATGTTCGCCTCATCAAATATATCGGCGGTTTTTTCTTCCGGATCAAACAGTGTAATTTTGAGATTTTCCAGCCACTCCGACCGATCGGCAAACGGATCGTTGGGAAATATCCAGATGCGTTTTTCGTGCTCGACCGCCTTGCCGGCGGCGTCATCCTGATGAACCGACACGACCAGCCGTGCCTGCAAGATAACGCCCTGCTTAACGTGAGGTGCGATTATCGGCACCACCACCTGCACCGGCCTTTGCATCATAACTTGGCTCTTCCGTTT
This sequence comes from Pirellulales bacterium, assembly GCA_030642635.1. Taxonomy (GTDB): domain Bacteria; phylum Planctomycetota; class Planctomycetia; order Pirellulales; family Thermoguttaceae; genus DAOWNK01. The sequence continues at coordinate 123 of DAOWNK010000315.1, read as the reverse complement.
TTAGGTGCAAAACGCTAGAAACACGGCCTTCAGGCCGGCGGCCATCTCGCGTAGCTCGGCGATGCTCCGCTGGACCGCTTCCGAGGCCCGGTTCAGGTCCAGAATCAGCCGGCTGAAGAGTGT
>DAOWNK010000068.1 GCA_030642635.1 Pirellulales bacterium | reverse complement strand
TTACCTGAACGTCGGAATCGACGTCCGGCGCGTCGATCAACAGCAGCCGATGCGGCATATTGGCCCCGGCCCGCCAGATAAGCCGATCCTCGGGAGTGTCCGTCATCGGGTCTTCCGGCGCCCGCCAGCAGTGCAGCTCGAACGAGTCGAACAGGCGCCGGAGCACCGCCGGGTCGTCCACCCCGGGCGGCGCCAGGCAGATCGGATGCTTTGTGCCTGCGGCCAGCGGGCTTACGGCGCTGGCCACCTCGCCGGCAAGATGGTTGAAGATAACCGATTTGCCGATGTTGGTTCCGCCGACGATCCCGACGATCATAAGTGGTTCGGCGTCGAGTTGCGGCAGCAGTTTTCTTTGCAGCAGATCGAACCATTCCAGCCCATGCGGCCGTCCGACGCCCAGGTGTTCGGCCGCCGGTTCCAACGCCGCGACGGCACGATCGAGTCGTTTTACCTCGGCGGCGAAGGATTGAAGGTTATCGGTCATGGTTGTTGTGCAGCTATCAGCTTTAAGCTATCAGTTGTCAGTGACCGACGATCAACCGGAAACCGACATTGAGAGTAAATATAACATGTTTTCAAAAAACAAAAAGCATTCGCGCCGTACAAGTACGGGTGGCTTGACTTCGCCACACCCGTATGTAAAAATCAACCCTATGCATTTGGGCAAATTGTCCAGTGTGTGCCGGACCCTGAACGGATACAAAGGAAATTGCAAGTGAAAAAAGAACTCCTCGTCCAGTTGCATGGCAGTTTCGAGCAACTGGTTCATGTGGAGGAAGAGAGTGGCGTCGAATTTTGGCTTGCCCGGAACTTGCAGGAGATTTTGGGTTACCAGACGTGGCGGCGATTCGAAGAGGTCGTACAGAAAGCCGTAACTGCTTGTGAACACTCGGGTTACAATCCGGACGACCATTTTGTCAAGGTCGGCAAAATGGTTTCCTTGGGGTCGGGCGCCCAGCGGGAAATCGACGACTACATGCTCACCCGTTATGCGTGCTACCTGATCGCTCAGAATGGAGATCCGTCGAAGGCCACGATCGCGTTTGCCCAGACCTACTTCGCCGTTCAAACCAGGAAGCAGGAGTTGATTGAGAAGCGGCTGGCCGAGGCCGAGCGGCTCAGTGCCCGCGAGAAGCTGAAAGGGTCGGAGAAAGAACTCTCGGGAATCATCTATGAGCGACTACAAGACGAGAAGAGCTTCGGCCGGATCCGAAGCAAGGGCGATCAGGCACTCTTCGGCGGCCACACGACGCAACAGATGAAGAACAAGCTGGACGTGCCGAAGAGCCGGGCACTGGCGGACTTCCTGCCAACCATTACGATCAAGGCCAAAGACTTCGCCAACGAGATCACCAATTTCAACATCAAGCGAGACGGCCTGAAAACGTAACCGGGCATTACTCGGGAGCATGTCCGAAACAACAAAGAAGTCCGCAAGCTGCTCGGCAAGCGTGGTATTGTTCCCGAACAGCTTCCGTCCTCGGAGGACATCAAGAAGGTGGAACGCCGGGTAGCGTCGGAACAGAAGAAACTTCCCAAACAAGTCAAGCCGATTGAATCTCCAGAAGACGAATCCGATACGTAGTCGCCACGGAGATAAAATGTTGCCCGAAAACTAACCACTGATTGCTACGGCCCCGCCAAAACCACGGCGACCGCCTGGCCGAACTGCGTATGGTTGAGCACTAACGCGGTCGGCCGATCTATTTTCATGGGCCGGCCGTGGATGACGTTGATCGGGCACTTGGGGTCGGGGTACTCGTAGTTCAGCGTTGGTGGAACCTCTCCATGCCGGAGCGCCAGGATGCTGGTTGCCGCTTCGACTGCACCGCTGCCGGCGCCGTGGTTGCCGAAAAAGCTCTTCGGCGCGGTTACCGGCACGTCGCCGAGCATCTGGCGTATTGCGGCCGCCTCGATCCGGTCGTCCAACGTGGTGCTGTTGCCGTGGGCGTTGACGTGTCCGATTTCATCGGCATTTAGCTCCGCGTCGCGCAACGCGCCGGCGATCGCCAGCCGGATGGCGTTTCCTTGCAGCGGTTGACCGTTCCGGACAGGTTCAAATGCACTGGTGTAGCCGAGTATACGTGCGATGATTTCTGCGCCGCGAGATTCGGCATGGCGGCGAGTTTCGATAACAAACGCGCCGGCGCCCTCACCGCAAATCATGCCGTCGCGATGGGCGTCGAACGGTCGGGCGGCGGCGGCCGGATCGTCGCTGTGGTGCGACGTATCAAACACCGCGTTGCGGCCCCACATGGACGGATGGACCCGCGAGCCGGCGCCGCCGGCGATCATCGCGTCGGCATGGCCTCGCTCAATTACCCGAACCGCTTCGGCCACCGCCGACAGGCTGGAGACGTCGCCCAGCGTAAGCGAGTTGTTCGGTCCGCGGGCGTCCTGTGCAATACCGATGTGACAGGCCGGCATGTTGGGCAGATACTTCAGCATCCACAGTGGGAACAACTCTTCCATGGCCGTCCTGCCCCAAAGGCTGAAATCGAACTTCCCATTCGTCATGCAACCGAGATAGGCATCGACCAATTCGGCCGGTTCGCAAGGGATCATCTCCGAGCCGAAGACGATCCCCAGCCGCTCCGGATCAATCCGGCCGTTGTGTAACCCGGCCTCCGCACACGCCATATCGGCAGCCGCGAAGGCGAACTGGATGTCGCGGCTCATCACCTTCAGGCTCTTGCGCGGCCGGATGTATTGCTTCGGGTCGAAATCGTCCACCTTGCCGCCGAACGGGACAGGCATGTCGCCGCCGCCGTCTTCCTCGAAAAACTCAAGGAGTTTTATGCCGCTGCGGCCCGCCGCCAATGCACTCCAGAAGGCGTCAGCACCAATGCCGATGGGACTGACGACCCCGGTGCCGGTGATCACGATTTCTTGCTTCGGCGCCATACTTTGACCCACAGCGACGGGGAAAATTCTAAGCTATTTATTATAACTTCAGAAGAGGGAAGAGGAAAGTGTAGCGGCTGGTGCTCTGCCTCAATACCGTTGAATTAGTGGCAGAATTAACAGCAACACAGTGGCGCCGGCGTCCCGCCGGTGAAAGACAAGCGTAGGTGTTGTCACAAGTTTCGTCACACCGGCGGGACGCCGGCGCCACTGTGTTTTCCTTGATATTACCACTAATTCAACGCGCCGGGCAGAGCAGCGGCCGCTACACTTCCTTCTCATAAATCCGGTACGTCTTGTATCGCCAGCCGCCGACCGTTTTGATGGTTCGGTTCACCTGTTCGTTGTCTTCGTCCGTCCAGCTTAGCTCCGCATCGGTGTAACCGAGCGTGTTTTTGCCGTAGTCGAGTGTCCGAAGGATCATCATCTCGGCGATGCCGCGCCGCCGATAGCCTTCCAGCACGTCCAGGACGATCATCCGTGCGGTCTTGACATGCCGGAGCCGATATGCGAGCCGGCCCAATCCGATCGGCACCCCGAAACGTGTAAGCCGGCCGTTGAGCGGACGGATTGCCTCGTTGAAGTCGGGTAAGGTAATGCAACATCCGACCGGACGGCCGTCTAACTCTGCTATCAGTATCAAGTCGGCGACCGCAAGTTGCGACAATCGCTTGGCCATATAGTGAAACTCGGCGTCGGTCAGGCTGACAAATCCCCAGTGGTCGTGCATCGACTGGTTATAGATTTCCCGGCAGCGTTGCACTTCGGCCGCGAAATCGTTTTGTCGGAACGGTCTGACGATGACATTGCTTCGTTTAGCCAGTCGCTGCGAGACATTTCGCCACCGATCAATCATGTTGCGCGAGTCGACAAACCACCATGCGTACATATCTTTGACCTTGGCCAGGCCCCACGACTCCAGCAACTCGGCGTAGTACGGCCGGTTATGGTTCATCATCACCCGGGGTGGTGTGTGAAATCCGTCGACCAGCAGCCCGCACGGATAATTCGTCGAGTAGTCGATCGGCCCGCGGATTACACTGCGGCCGCGATTGCGGAGCCAGCCGGCGGCGGTATCCAGCAGTGCGCCGGCCGCCTTACGGTCGTCGATGCACTCGAATAGCCCAAAACATCCGACGTTCTCGTTACGCTGCTGGTTATAGCGTGAGTCGTCGCTTGCAAGTATTCTACCAATCGGCACACCGTCGCGTGTGGCTATGAACTGCACGGCGGCGCCGTGCTCGTAAAATGGGTGCTTGTGTGGATTCAGGAACTCCTTGGCGTCGGCCATAAGCGGCGGCACCCATTGCGGGTCCTCGGCGTAGATTCGCCACGGAATCTTGACAAATCGATCCAGATCAAAGCGGGTGCGCACCTGGCTGACTTCCAACGGTCCGCTCACCGCAGCGGTGCAAACGGCAATCTGCCGACCAGTGCCTGACAGTGGCCGACGATCTGCCCCCGGCTCATTGTCCAGATCGTACAACCGATATGTTTTGGTGATCTTGGCGCCGCCCTTTTTCAGACTGCCGCGCGACAGCGAGTTCGACTCCAGCACCCAGGAGAACTCCGCTTCCTCGATACCCCACTGCAATACCTTTGGCACGACACCGTGCATTAAGGCCAGCCCGATACCCATCCGCTGGTACTCGGGCACGACGTTCGTGCTGAGCAATCGCATCCGCTTGATGCGGTGCTTGTTGCGTAGCAGGTGCATGAATCCGAACGGGAACAGCCGGCCGTCGATCTGTTTGATCCGCGGGTTGTAGTCCGGCAGGGCGAACACCGCACCGACGATCCGGCCGTCGATCTCGGCCGCAATGGCCAGTTCCGGCACAATCAAGCGTTGCAGTCCCCGGGCCATGTGCTGCACCTCGGCGTGTGACATCGGCACAAAGCCCCACGTGTTCGCAAGCGATTGGTTGTAGATCGACAGGAACGCCTCGACGTCCTCCAAGAATCTCGATCGATCGAGCGGTCGCAGGCGTACGTTGTAATGCTCGATGATCTGCTCGGCGACCGGCGCCAATTTTTCCTGAATCTTCGGCAGCATATCGATGTGGCCCCAGTATGCGTACAGGTCCTGGCTCTTGCGGAAGCCGTACCCTTCGATCAACCGCTCGTAGTACGGGGGGTTGTAGGTCATCATAAAAAACGGCATGGAGTCGAACCCGTCGATCAGCAGACCCAGCTCGTGATTCTGCGACGGGTTGGTCGGCCCGCGCATGCGGTAGATACCCTGATCGGCAAACCACCGACCGACGGCATCGAACAGCCCGTCGGCAACGGTTTGATCGTCAATGCATTCGAAGAACCCGAAAAATCCGCGGCGGTCGTCGTGCTGCTGGATATGCCCATAGTTGAGGATAGCCGCAATCCGTCCACAGACCTCGCCGTCGCGGCAGGCGATGAACGTCTGCACCCGGTTCCGAGCGTAAAACGGATGCGGCTGGTAGCCGACCAATTCCTTCTGGTTGCGACGTAACGGAGGGATCCAATATGGGTCGCCCCGGTAAAGCGTCCATGGAAATTGCAGAAATTGCCGCTTCTGGCGACGTGTAACGACCTGTTGAACGACCAATTCTGACATGGGAACCTGCCGGGGGTGTATTGACCTGTTCTGAGATCACATGAGTTTATCGGGATATGCGGTGTGCGGTCAACCGTGAAATTTCTGTTATACTAAATGCCATGTCAAAAATCCTGCTCACCGGGGCTACCGGATTTATCGGTTCACACCTGTCCGAAACGCTCGTCGGGCATGGCGATGAAGTTGCCTGTCTGGTGCGCCGCAGTTCCAGGCTCGAATTGCTCAAGCCGCTCAATGTGAAATTTATCTACGGCGACGTGACCGACCGCGATAGCTTACACGCTGCTGTCGCCGGCCAGGATATCGTCTACCATCTGGCCGGCTGTACACGCGCGATCGACATCAAGCAATATTATCGCGTAAACGTCCTGGGTGTACGCAACCTGATGCAGGTCTGTGCCGGGCAGACCACGGCGCCGCTGGTCGTGTTGGTTTCATCGTTGGCGGCGGCCGGGCCAACGTTGCGAGGCCGGATTCGCACGGAGTCCGACCCCACGGCGCCGGTCTCGCACTACGGTCGGAGCAAGCGGCTTGGTGAACTGTCCGCCGAGCGGTTCGCCGGCCGCGTGCCGGTGACGATTGTCCGGCCGCCGATTGTACTGGGCCAACGGGATCGCACCGCCCTGGAGATGTTTCGTGGGATCGACAGGTTCCGTGTCCACATGATTCCAGGGCTTGCCAGGCGCCGTTTTTCATTGATCCATGCCGATGATCTTACCGAGTTGATTATCCTTGCGGCCCGGCGCGGCGCTAGATTGTGCCCGTCCGAAACGGACGGCGCCGCATCGTCGCAGGGATACTACTTTGCCGCCTGCGACGAGCATCCCACCTATGCAGAATTGGGGCGGATGATCGGCAATGCGTTGGGCCGTCGTCGGGTATTGCCGTTTCATACGGCCACACCGTTGGTTTGGATGGTATCCGGGATTGTGGAGGTGATCTCGCGGATTCGCCGTGAGCCGCTGTATCTGAATCTCGACAAGACCTGCGAAATCACAGCCGGCTCTTGGGTATGCTCGCCGCAGAGGGCCGTCGATGAACTTGGATTCTCAGTCGCCGCACCGCTTGCCGAACGGCTGCGCCAGACCGTCCAGTGGTATCGTCGGCAGGGGTGGTTGTGAAGAGAAGGGGGAAGGGGGAAGGGGGAGAAGAGGGAGGAGAGAGTTTTCCTTCCCCCTTCCCCCTTCCCCCGTCCCCCTTTTTCTTGATACACTAAGGCGTTTCGTCAACCAGGAATCATATACCATGCCGCCGGTGGTGATCGATGTCCGAGCAGCGGAGGATTATCGCGATGTGGTGCATCGGACGGTCCAGGCACTGGCCGAAGGAAAGCTGGTGGCGCTGCCGACCGAGACGGTATACGGCCTGGCGGCCAGCGCCTTGGACGAACGGGCGGTTGCCAGGCTTGTTGAAGTGAAGGGTCGCAAGGCCGGACACCCGATGGCGCTGGCAGTGAAAAGTGCCGAGGAGGCATTCGATTACATTCCAGAAATGAGCCGTTTGGCGCAGCGGCTGGCGCGTCGCTGTTGGCCCGGGCCGGTCACACTGGTTGTCAGCGACACCCACCAGGACAGCCTGATCCGCCGGCTGTCGGCCAAAGTTCGTCAGGCCGTCTCGCCGGAAGGCGCCGTCGGCCTGCGAGTGCCGGACCACCAGGTGATCCTCGACGTGCTGCGGATGTTGACCGGGCCGCTGGTGCTGTCCAGTGCAAATCTGACCGGTCACAGCGATGCGGTCACCGCCGAAGATGTGCTCGAAGCGGTCGGCGAGAAGATCGACATGGTGCTGGATGACGGACCGTGCCGGTTCGGCCGGCCCTCTTCGGTCGTCCACCTTAAAGGAGATCGCTACGAGATACTACGCCTTGGCGTAGTATCTGAAAAAACCTTGCGGCGTCTGGCGAGCATGGCGATATTGCTGGTGTGCACCGGCAACACGTGTCGCAGCCCGATGGCCGAGGCCATCTGCCGCGATATGTTGGCCAAAAGGCTAGGCTGCGAGATCGACGAGTTAGACCGGCGCGGGATAATCGTGATGTCGGCGGGAATTGCCGCCATGATGGGGGGCAGCGCCAGCACCGAGGCCGTACAAGTAGCGGCCGAGATGGGCCTGTATCTCGACGATCACGGCACACAGCCGATCAGCGAACCACTGGTGCGACATGCCGATGTGGTTTATACTATGACTCGGTCGCACCGCGAGGCGATTACGGCCCGATGGCCGGAAGCGGCCGAGCGAACCAGGCAACTCTGCCGCGACGGCTCGGACATCCCCGACCCGATCGGTGGTCCGGTGGAACGATACCGGCAGTGCGCGGTCCAAATTCGCACGGCATTGGAAAAACGATTGGACGAATTGGATATTGTAACGATATGAAAATTGCAGTCGGTACGGATCATCGAGGCTTTTCAATCCGATCGAAGGTAACCGATCTGCTTAAACGGCTCGGACACGAAGTCGACGACGTTGGGACCTTTACGAGCGACGCGGTGGATTATCCCGACATCGCAGCGGCGGTTGCCGAGAAGGTCGGCCGCGGCGAGGTTGAGCGTGGGATACTTGTCTGCGGCTCCGGATTGGGAATGTGCATTGTCGCCAATAAATTTCACGGCGTTCGAGCCGCCACCTGCCACGACGATCTGACGGCCGAGATGAGCCGACGGCACAACGACACCAATATTCTGTGCTTCTCGGCCGACTTGCTGGGCGAACGGTTGATCGACCGGGTGATCGAGCTATGGCTCTCCACACCGTTCGAGGGCGGACGCCATGCCAGACGCATCGAGAAAATCACCGAGTTGGAGCGGAGAATCAAAGAGGAAGTTTAGCCGCCGCGTCCACGCGGCGTGCTTTCTAAACAAAGGAAATACTGGTTGCAAATTTTCCAATTCTTCCGATCGTACCGCAGTTAAATTTCGGTTGTAACGATTCCAATACGGCAATTTCTGTGAACCCTGAACCTCGGCGGTGCAGGGACTTGGAAACCCCGGCGGTTCTTGTTAAACTCAAAGATTGCAAGCAGGGGTTGCCCTGCACACTTTCCCGGGCCAGTTTAATGCAGTAAGGATAGGTTAGCCGTTCCATGTTCAATACTCGTCGTCCACAACCAGACGAAGTCGAACTGCTGATGCGCAACGCCGAGCTGCGCGACGAGTTGGAACGCTACTTCGATGAATCCATCAGCCGGGTAAACATTCAGCACTGGACGCTTGCGGCGGAAAACGAGTTTCTCGCCTGCATGTTGGCCTGGGAACAGGCGCCCGTGTTGCCGGTCTGCCGATGGTTCGAGCCGGAGCTGCGCCCGCCGCGACCCGACGCGCTGGACGACGAAATCCTGCACAAAATACTCTGGAACGTAATAGAAAAGCTGTTCCAAAAACAGATCGTGCTGGACTTTACCGATCATCTAAGCGACCGCGAACTGTACTGCATGATCTTCCGCGACATTCTCCCTGCGCGGGAAAAGAAGATCGACCGGCCGAACAATTACCTGCACTGGGATTGCACCGGTGTAAGCGGCGATCCGGACATCTGGCTCCGTTACTACGCAACCGAGGAGGATCGCGAAGACTGGGCCGAGACGTACCATCAGCCGCTGCCTCCCGCCTCCCCGCCGCCGCATCTACGCGACCTGCCCGCTGAGCCTGGGTAATCGCCGCCACGTGTCGAATTCAAGCCGCCGGTACGGCGGTCTCTTCTTGACGCGCCACTCACTACGGCGTATATTTGGCATGTCTTTCGCCAAAAAGGGGGCAAAAATGGCAATTGTGGGACGGTTTTTCTCGCCGACGCATGACCATTTCTTCTTGTTTGGACCACACATCTCGCTATAAGTACGCTATCCTTATTACAATAAGTCAATCTGCGAGCCCCCAGGTTTATCCTGGGGCAAAGCTTTGCGTGGGGATAAACCCCACGGCTCGCTGGTTTTGTTGGAGCGGCTAAACTCTCATACAAGGGGACATTTTCATGGTCAATCATTTTGCACGCAAATGGCATTGGGCGTTGATAATAACGGTTGTCACAGTTTTGGTGGTCGGACTACCGGCCATGCAACCGGCGACCGCCGCCGCGCCGCTGGACACACTGGATATCTCGCTGAAACTTGTGCCGGCGGACGCCGCGTTCTACTGCACGCTGCTGCGCAACCGCGAGCAGATCGAGGCGATCGCAGGCAGCCGTGCATGGTCGAAACTCAAGAACATGCCCGTCGTACAGATGGGACTTGCGATGTACCACATCCAGGCCGCAAATCCGCAGGGCCCCGCCGGCCAGTTCAAAGCGGCCATGGAAAACCCCGAGATACAAGAAATCGTCGGCCTGCTCGTAGAGATGACCTCCGACGAGGTCTTCTTCTACGGCGACGAGAGTTGGGTCGAGTTCGTGCAACTGATGCAGGCGATCAACGGCGCAAACCAATGCACTCCGCTCATGGTGCTTTTGGCAGGCCAAAATGAAAATATCGACCAGGACAATATCCAGGCAGCCATGTTTATGAAGGTGTTGTCCGACAACATCGATAAAATTACCGTGCCGAACATGGTCGTCGGGTTCAAACTGAAGGATACCGAAAAGGCAACCAGGCAATTGGATAAGCTCGAGAAGCTGGCCACTGCCGTGTTGGAAGCACAAGAGAAGACGAAAGGTTGCTTCAAAAAGACAGAAATCGCCGGACATCAATACCTTGTCCTATCGCTCGACGGCAAGATGATCCCATGGGACGAGTTGCCCATGGATGAACTCAACGAATTGAATATGGATAAAGAGACCATCTCCAAGATGATCGACCGGATCAAGAGCCAAAAGTTAGTGATTGCACTGGGCGTGCGCAACGATTACGTGCTGCTGTCTATCGGTTCATCGACCGACGCATTGGTCCGGCTGGGCGCCGGCAAGCGGCTGATCGACCGCCCCGAGTTCAAGCCGCTGGAAAAATTCGCCGACAAACGGATCACTGACATCACCTACATAAGCAAGGCGATGTGTCAGCAAAATTACAGTCAAATCGACGACATGGCCAAGGCGGTCGACGAGATGCTGCCGATGGCCGAGTTGACCGACGAGCAAGAATCGCAAATCCGCAAGGACGTCGGCTCTCTAGCGGCGGAGTTGAAGCGGGTAATGCCCGTCGCCGGGCCGAACATGGCTCTCAGCTTCCTGACCGATCAAGGCATTGAGGCGTACCAGTATAACTGGAGCCGAAACTGGCAACTCAACGGCTCGAAACCGCTGGGCCTGTTCCGGCACGTCGGCGGCCGGCCGGCGTTGGCGGTGGTCGCCCGAGGAAAATGCTCGCCGGAGGACTACGATGTGCTGGTCAAGTGGATCAAGGTGGCCTACGGCTATTTTCAGCAGTACGGCCTTCCGCAGATGGGCAAGAACGATCGGGAAAAATTCGAGAAGTTCGCCAAGCTGGTCCTCCCGTTGGTCGAACGTGTGGACAACGCCAATCGAAACATGCTTTTCCCGGCCTTGGCCGACGGACAGTCGGCAATTGTGATCGACGTGCAACTGACCAGCAAGCAGTTCGTCGAGTCGTTGCCGGCCACCGAAGAGCCGATGCCGATGATCGAACCGGCGTTGGTGCTGGGCGTAAGTGACGCGGAGTTGCTGCGCAAGGGGTGCGCCGAATACCAGGCGGTGCTCGACGCCCTGATCGATGTCATACGCCAAATGGAACCGGAGTCGATTCCCGAAGATTTCACCATCCCTCGGCCGAAGGTCGCAAAATGTCCCGCCGGCACGCTCTACACATACGTGCTGCCGGAACAGTGGGGCGTTGACGAGCAGATCGCACTGACGTTCGGGGTGTCCGATTCCGTGGCCGTGGCGTCTACCTCGCCGAATCACACCGAGCGGCTGCTTGAGCATACCACACCGGCGGTCGGCGGCGTGCTGACCGACGCCGACCAACCGCGTGCGGTCGCCGTAGTGTTCGATTGGTCGGTGCTGCTCAACGCCGCCAAACCTTGGGTCGATCTGGCCGTAGAGAAAATTACACAGCAGTCCGAAGGCAACCACGAAGCCGTCGTCTCGCAGGTGCAAACCGTCATGGAAGTGCTCGCGGTGCTGCGCAAAGTGACCGTCGAAAGCTATTTCCAGGACGGTGCGTTGGTCAGTCACTCTCTGACTGAGTTCAGCGACGTGGAACAGTAGTATTACAGCCGCTCGCGGCTTCTCAGCCGGAATAAGCGTGTAGCGGCCGGGCTTGCCCGGCGGTAGCGTAGTGCATTGCTAAGCCGCAAGCGGTCTCGTCTCTTTGTCGGCCACCCCTCTCCCCCCCGACGGTGGTGGGTTTGCTGCTGGCCCTTCAGCAATGTTCTCATAATTGCAAAATCCGAAAAATCCGAAATACGAAAACTCCACGCTTGCGTTGTAGTTATTATAGAAGGGTATATCCCACACACATAAACGGCGTCTCTTTTTTCGGTGAAGTCGCTTGACAATGAACGACGTTGATCGCACGGGTGAGTTCGTTGGTCTGTTCGCTGCGCACGATCGTGTGGTCTACAAGTATATTCTCACGCTGCTGGGCAATGCCGAGTCGGCTGACGAGGTATTCCAGGAGACCTCCATGGTGTTATGGAAGAAGTTCGGCGAGTTTTCACCTGAGAGCAATTTCGGGGCTTGGGCGTGCCGGGTGGCATATTTCGAGGTGTTGAAGTTCCGCCAAACCGCCCGACGCGACCGGTTGATCTTCAGCGACGATTTGGTGGGCGCCCTGGCCGAGCAGCGCACGGCCGATGCAGACGTGCTCGAAGAACGACGGCTTGCACTGCGGGAGTGTTTGAAGAAACTCGGCCCGCGCGACCGCGTACTGGAGTTGCAGTGTACCGGCGAGAACCAGACCGTCTCGCGGCAACGCATCACGGCCGGGCAGGCGGCGCGGGTAGATACGACCGGCGTAGCGGTTGTTCACGACGTCGAGCAGGAACACGGCCGCTTTGTGCGCAGTCTGCCCGGCAGACCGATCAAGCCGATCGGCCCGGGCGGACTGTGGCTTTGGTTGACGGCCGACGCCGGCGTGTTCCAGGACCAGCAGCGCACCATCCCGGCCGAGCCGGGTAAGAAAATTGCCTGTTGGGTCGATCAATCGGGCAACGGCCTGATCGCCCGGCAGGAGGACGAGGACTGCCGTCCGATACTGGTGACCGACAGCCAAGGCAATCGCGTGTTGCGATTCGACGGCACTTCTGCACTGTGCCTTGGCGACTGCCTGGATATCGGCACCGGCGAATTCACCGTCGAGGCGCGGCTGAAGGGCGACGGCGGCAGTGACCACGATTCGATGAGTGTTATTTCCAAAACCTGCTTCGGGAACAAGGTCAGCGACTGGCATCTTT
>DAOWNK010000055.1 GCA_030642635.1 Pirellulales bacterium | reverse complement strand
GATTGCTCTCTCGCGCAACCATCCGGCCCGCACACAACGGGATTAAGCGATCGAACTGTCCGGTTCTGGAAAATCATAACACTCTTGGCCACAGTAGTCGAAATCTATGTGTTGAATTGTTTCACAAGCTCTCAGTTCACTGTAACTACCTCTTGCTGAAAGCTGAAAGCTGATAGCTCCACTTGCCAAATCACCGACTATACAATAGTCTGACATGTGTTCGACCTCAACGCAAGGAGTCCCCACTGATGTCTCGAATCGTATCGTTTTCCATATTGGTGGCGATTCTGCTTGTGATCGCCTGGCTGTTCTTTCGCGTAATGGCCGATTTTCTGCTGCCGATGTTCCTGGCCGTGCTGCTGGTGGTAATGTTCGGACCGGTGCACCGTTGGTTTCAGGCCAGGTGCAAGGGCCGCAACCATCTGGCGGCCGGGCTGACCACCGTCACAATCATACTGATCTTCCTCGTTCCGCTGCTGTTGATCCTGCTGCAAGCGGCCTCCGAAAGCGTCGATATTTACCGAAACATTCGGTCATACGACGTCGATTTGAAAAAACTCGCCGAGACGGCCTCTGAGTTTGGCGGTCGGATCGGACTGCAACTGGACACGGCCGAGATCGAAGAGAAAATCAGCAGCAATCTCCAAGAGATTCTAACCCCATTGGCGCTCGGCACCGGCCAGTTCCTGTTGAACCTGTCGCTTGGGCTGTTCGTGATGATCGTCTCGCTGTATTACTTTCTGGCCGACGGGCCGGAGATGATCCGTGCGGTCATGCGCCTCTCGCCGCTGGACGACAAGTACGAGGACCAGCTCGCCGGCCAGTTCGCCGATATCAGCCGCACGGTGGTGATCGCCACGTTGCTCTCGGCGTTCGTGCAGGGAATTTTGGCGGGCGTCGGGTTCTACTTTGCCGGCGTCGGCTCGGTGTTCCTGCTGATGGTCCTGACCATGCTGCTTGCGATGGTGCCGTTTATCGGTGCGGCGGCCGTCTGGGCGCCGGTTTGCCTGTGGCTGTACTTCTTCGACGGGCAGTTATTGCCGGCAGTACTGCTGGCGGTTTACGGCGTGGTGATAGTCTCGATGGCCGACAACGTCATCAAGCCGCTGGTGCTGCACGGGCGGTCGAACCTCCACCCGCTGCTGGCGTTGCTAAGCGTGTTGGGCGGCGTGACGGCCTTGGGGCCGATCGGCATATTCGTCGGACCGATGGTCGTCGTGTTCCTGCAAACCGTACTGAATATGCTGCATACGGAACTGGATACGTTATAATTAAACTGGAGGTTTTTCCATGTGCAGTAACATTTTGTGCATAGCGGCGGTGGTGTTGGGAATCAATGCCGGCTGGCAACCGATGCCGGACGGCGGGGTGCAATACCTGATCCAGATCGAGCCGCACATGCTCGACAGTCTCCGCTCCGGCGAGGCAGTCGAAAGCGACATCCCGCCGGCGGTGAAGGAAGTTCGGGGATACCGAATCACTGTCGGCACGGAAACTCTGCCGCGAGAGCTTCCGCCGGCGCCCACGCCGGAATTCGACGCCTCGAACGTGCCGAACACTTTGCCGAGCAATCCGACCACCAGGCCGATCGTCGAGCCGGCGGCTGCAATAATTGAGTTGGATGCAGATAGAGCTGCCCGCCGGGCGGCGGCGTCGCCACAGCCGGCATGGAACCCGAGTGATGAGCAACTCAGCGCATCGCAAGAAGAACCCAAGCCGTGGATGCCGTTGACGTTTACGCTGTTCGTGTTGTTCGCTTCGTTGGGCGGCAACGCATACTTGCTCTGGATAGCAGTCGATTTTCGCGCACGTTATCGGGCAGTGGTACTGCGATCATAAAGTTTGTAGGGTGCGTGAAACGCACCACGAAGTTTGATTGGTGTGTTTCACACACCCTACATATCTTCACCGTCGAGTTGTGACAGGTGGATGTATACCCCGTCGTCGAACACGCCGCACTTGGTCGGCGAGTCGGCGTCCAGGTCCGGCTCGACGCAGTCGCCGACGTCCGCCAATGCGGAATCCAACCCTGCGAATCGCATCAGGTCTTCCGCCACCGTCTCGTCGTCCAGAAACATCTCACCGCCGACGGCGCCTGCGACAAATTCGATTCCGCTGGACGGCGTCGGAAAATCAAGCCGTATATCGTCCTGGTCGATCCGTAATCGTCTAAGCCACGCCTGGATATACGATTTCACGATAGATCGGCCGATAAACGCGTGCCCGCGAGATACGGAAACGTACGCCTCCTGCCCCACCGGTCGGCCGACCGAGCAGTTCAGCGTCTGCACGGTCGGCGCGAAGAAGATACGCATTCGCCCCGGCGCATCGTTGGATGGTGTCCACGACCAACTCGCGTCGTCCTGCGGCAGTTGCACCCGCGAGGTGTCGATGCCCGGGCAGACGAACTCGATCATTCCCAGCGCGTGCTCGGCCGGATATAGACTGAATTCCTCGAAACGGCCTTCGCCGACGTAGGTGATTACCAGCGGTTCGCAGCCGTCGGAATTGCCGGCCTGCGAGGCGAACTTAAACGGCGCCAGGTGAAGGTGCGAAAGGTGCGCGGGGAGAATGATCGTGCCGGCATACGACTCGATGTTGCTCTCATCGACCAACGCCCACATTGAGATCATCTGCCGTTCCTATTGTTTCTTGGTTGTCGATGCTTTTGCACAATAATTATAATGTTTCTTAAAGGCGTGCAACACCTACGCCGCCTCGGCGGTGTCGTCGTCGTATTCATCATCATATTCTTCTTCGTCGAATTCGTCCTCCGACCAGTCGGCATCCTCCTCGTCCTCGACAAGCTCCTCTTCCTGCGGCTCCTCAACGACTTTCGGCTTTCGGGCCGACCGCTTGCTCTTCCGAGACGATTTCTTGGCCGGCTGTTCAAAGGTAACCGGCGCGGGGTCAGCTTCCGCATTGTCGGGCAGGCGGCTCACGGGAACCTTCAACGACTTGAACAGTTTTAGTATGTGTTCGTGGCAGGTAAACACCAGTAGTTGGTGTCCGGCGGCGGCGAAATCCCGCAGCACCGCCGCGGCGGCCTTCGCCCTATCGGCGTCGAAGTTGACCAGCACGTCGTCCAGCACCAGCGGCAACGGCGCCCCATGCCGGGCGTACGAAGCGGCCAAGGCCAAACGCAGGCCCAAGAACAGTTGCTCGCGAGTGCCGCGGCTTAGCACCTCGACCGACAGCGAGTTCCCTTCCGCATCGTCAACCATTAGCACGTCCTCGCCAAGCGGCGTCCACACACGACGGTAGCGGCCGCCGGTCAGACGATCGAGGTAGCCGGATGCCTCCTGCAAAGTCTCCGGCTGGCGTTCTTTCTCGTAAACTACGCGGATCGTTTCCAGCGTCCGGCACGTCACGGCCAACACCTGCCACCGCCGCACGGCATCGTCGAGCCGCTTTTCCAGCACGGCCGACTCCAACTGCTTGTCGGCAAGCTGCCGATCGTCGGCCAAGGTTTTCAGTTGTTCGGTGAGTTGTCCGCGTTTTACGAACCGTTCTTGAAGTTGATTTTCCAACACTCCTAAACGATCCAGCATCTCGTCGCGGAGGACTTCCAGCCGTTCGGCCTCGTCACCTTCGAGCAGCCCTTCGACGGCATCTTCCGGGCAAATGCCTCCAATAGCGGCGTTGATCTGGCCGGCCACGACGTCGCGCTCCCGGCGGAGCACCTCGGCACGGGCCGCCTGGACCGCCATGCGGCGAAAATTCTGCTCGTCGTTGGCGCCGCATTCGTGAAGCAACCGCCGGCGCAGGTGCTTGAACTTTGAAACGGCTGCTTCGTGTTTCGCTCGCTTGCGTCGAATTTGCCCGGCCTGGCGCCGCAGCACGCCGTGTCGTTCGACGTGGCTCTCCTGTCTGACCACCGCCTCGCCGAGCAGACGTAGCTGCTCGACCGGTCGATCCGCCGAGACATCTATACAGGCATCGTCGACGAGCCGGCGGATTCGGCCGCACAGCGAATCGAATTCACCGCGGCGGCGCTGAAGTTCCTCGTGGCAAGCGGCGAGCCGGCGCTGCAACTCGCCAATCTGGTCGCATCGCCGTGCGATCTGCCGCACCTGTTTCGGCATGAGGCCGCCGGGCAGGCCGGCGCCGGTGAGCACCTCGCTCCACCGGCGTCTGGCGGCGGCCAGGTCGGACTTGGCCTGGGCTACTCGTCGGGCCGCCGCCTCGGCCTCTTGCAGGGCCGCCGTGCGGCGTGTTTCCAAGGGGGTAAGCTCCTCCAGCGCGGCCAGGTCGCTTTCCGCCGCATCGAGCCGGACGGCAATCGGTCCGCCGCCGCGTGGTAACTTGGCGTCCAGGGTCTCGCGTTCCTCCTTGGCGGTTTTGATCTGCATTTGCAACATGCCGATCTGCTTTTGACACGTATCGAGCTGTCGGGTATTGGACCGCTCGATTACGACTTTCACCCCGGCGGCGGCGCCTGTGCCGGCCAGCCCGAATACCGCCAAGGCCCAGCCGACTGAACCGGTGATCGAGGTCGGCATGAACAGCCCTGCCATCACCAACACCATGCCAAACACAAAGACCGCTCCCAAGGCGAACAGCACCCAAACGGGCAGCATTTGCCGGTCGACGAGTTGCCGGCTCTGCCCTTCCAGTTCGGTTTGGTATCGGCCCATTTCGTCCAGGCGTTCGTCTATCTGCAACCGGCGACGAAGCTGCGAGACCAGTTCTCCTGCACAGTCCATGGCTTCCGCCAGGTCGCGCCGGCCGCGTGCCGCCAGTCCGGCCTCGATTTGCCGGACAAGCGACCGCGCCGTTTCGTTCGCATCGGTTACGGCCTGCTTCGCTTTGACGAGGTCTTGCCGATGTCCGCGCATGGTGCGCGCCGGCGGGCGCATCGCCGAGAGCGTGCCGGCCGATATGCGTGGCAGCGCGCCAGGCTCGGCATTCTTGCCAAGGCCAAGCTGCTTGTGTTCAGTTGCCAAGGCGGTTTCGATTTCTGCAATCTCCGCCTCCAGTTTGTCGATCTGTTCTTGCAGGTCGGCAATCCACGACTCCTGTTCCAGCAGCGCCTCGATCCTGGCCGACTGTCGCGATAACGCCTCGTTGATCGGCAACTCGGCCGCTTCCGCACGAAGCTGCTCGCGGTCGCTGTGCAACCGGCCGATCCGCCAGCTGTGTTTTTCAATCCGGGCGTTAAGCACGTCGATCCGCTCCACTGCGTCCTCGGGCATAGTCTCCGGCACACCCAAGACAGACAATTCGTCGTCCAGAGCAGACCGCCTGGCCCAGCGCTCCCGTAGCGTGATTGCAAGCTCGACTACCCGAGCTTGGTGCTCGACCGCGTTGTTCTCTTCTTCCAGCCGTGTTAGTTCGCGCTGGAGAGAGTTTTGCTCGGCTGCCAGTCGTCCGTAGCGTTGCGTAAGCCGTCCTAGTTCTTCGATCTCCTGCCGGAGTTTTTCGCGTCGGGCAAGCAGTTCGCTTATCTGACACTGCCCGCCGGCGCCGTCGAGGATACGATTCCGCAAGTTTTCCAGTTCGCGGATCACCTCGACCAGCGAGACGCGATCCAGCCCGGCGGTGATGTTGTAGAGCAAGTCGGCGGCTTCCGTGTCGCCCAGCGAGCCGAGTTCCTGCATCTCGCGCAGCCCGACGGCGAAGACATTATTGAATATCGCCTCGTCGACGTGCGAAAGAAGAACTTTTATCAGGTGTTCGCCTTGGCGAGTGCCGTCTGCGGCGGTCAGCGTTAGTTGCTCCCGGTTGCCGACATCATTAGCACCATCGTCGTTTTCGTCGTAGTGTCGGTCGAGGCAGAATCGTCCGTTCGGGCCGGCCAGTTCGATCGATCCGCCGGGCCGTCCGCCATGGACCGGCGGAAAGTATCGGCGACCGCTCGGCGAGAACCCGTATAGCATCGAGCGGACAAATTGCAGCAGCGTGGTCTTGCCCGCCTCGTTCGGACCGTAAAGTACGTTCACGCCGTCGGAGAGCTTTTCAATCTCCAGCCCGCTCCAAACGCCGTATCCGTCTATTTTCAAACCGTTTATCTTCACGCTTCAGCCTCCTCTCCGCTTAACAGATCGACGCCCAGCAGTGCGGCCTCGCACAAGACTTGCTCGCGGGCTGTTGCATCGGACAGTGCAATCGCCGGCGCCAGGATACCGGCCATGTGTTCCTCGGATACGTACGATTCCAGATCGAGCGGCTCGCCGGTGTTGATTTGCAACTGTCGGATCGTGCGTAGGAAATCGCCGCGGATGGTTTCCTGCTCGTACCACTCCGGCGGAAGCGATGCCGCCGGCTCAACCTGGATCGACAGGCTCCATGCCGCCGGCGGACCGAAGCCGTACTCGGCACGCAACGCGTCTATTAGTTCAACGGCCAATGCGCCTCGACGCAATTGCGTACACAGCGGCCCGTTGCCGGCCACCGTCCAACTCACCAGCAGGTCGACCGACTGGTTGATCTCGACCAGCGTGTGCATCCGCTCGCGGAGCAAGGTTTTCAGATCGTCGTTGGTGGTCTCGGAGTCGATTACCACCCGCTCGCTCAACCACCGCATCGCGTCGGTCGGCAGCAGGTTGGTTCTGGCGCGGTGTTGTTCGTCGACCTGCACCAGCGTGCAGCCGTGCGGGCCGTGCTCTTCCGGTCGGCGTCCCTGCGGGCTGCCGGGGTAATGGGCAACGTGTGGGGAGCTGAACATCGTGCTGCGGTCGTGCCGGCCGCCCATCGCCCAATAGTGTATCCCGCGCGACTGGAGTGCAGCCGCCTCGGCCGATCCATGCACTACGGCGATGGAGAACAGTCCGGCCGGGTCGGGATCGAAATCGCCGTGGTGGATCGTCCGACTATGGTCGTGGCTTACGCCCGTCAGACGGGCAAGCGGTGTGCCGTCCCGTTGGTATACAAACTGTTCCGGCCTGCTGCGCGGGAACATGTGCACGTTCTCCGGCAGTGTAACGGCCGACGGCCAGGAGTCCGGCGGATCGACGCGACCGCCGACCCAATAGACGGGAATATCACGTTCGGCCAGCCGACCGAACTGCTCGGCCAGGAACAACGGTCCTCGCGGCCCGGTCTGTTGCGGATCGAGCAGATCGCCGGTGAGCACCAGGAACTCGACCTCCTCGGCCAGCACCGTATCGAACACCCGCTGGGCCGCCCACCAGGCCGACTCGACGAACAACTCCCTCAAGTGGTCGGGCACCTCGACCACCCCATGCGGCGGCAACTCCAGGTGGAAGTCACCGGCATGAACAAAGCGAAAAGACCGGTTCGACATAGACGCCTCCGTGCGCAAAAGCCAACGCGCCGTGCAAGCACGGCGGCTAAATGTGGGTCTTTACCGATAACTCTACCCATTCGCGCACAGTGTATCCGGGATTGCAAACCAGGGATACGTCGATTATTTGACATCCACTTGTAGCTTAGCGAAAATAGGCAAAATAGCGAAAACCAGAACAATCCCATTTAGCCGCCGTGCTTGCATGGCGCGTTAAAGCGTTAAACCCGCTGCCGGTTGCCGACAAACAATGCGACAATATACTGTAGTAATCTGGCCGTTTAGCGGCTGACGGCTAAACTTACAAAATGAATCGTGTCAATGATATGTCCGAGGGCCGAAAACTCCGCGTTGGGCTGATGTTGGACTCATTCGACGTGCCGGCATGGACCCACGCGATGATCGAGCAGATCATGCGGTCGGACGACGCCGAGATCGTGCTGGTTGTGCTAAATACAGGCGACGTGCAGCGGCCGAAGCATGGCCGGCTTGCCTCGCTTATTAGCAGCCTGCCGTTCGTGCTTTACATTGTCTACGGCAAGTGGGACCGTCGGAAGTTTCTCAAATCCGGATTGCCGGATGCTACTGAACTGAAAGACGCAACGGACCTGCTGGCCGGCGTGCCGGTGCTCGAGGCAGCGCCGCGGCGCAGCAGATTTTCCGACCGGCTCGAAGATGCAGACGTTGCCGCCGTTGGCCGGTACGACTTGGACGTGTTGGTCTGTCGCGGATTCCGAATCCTACGCGGCGAGATTCTCCACTCGGCCCGGCACGGCGTATGGTCGTTCCATCACGGCGACAACCGTGTGAATCGCGGCGGTCCGCCTGGGTTCTGGGAGGTTTTCCTGCGGCAGCCGGCGACCGGGTCGATCCTGCAAATTCTCAACGAAGACCTGGACAACGGCACGGTGCTATGCAGGTCGTACTGGGCGACCGATTTGAATTCCGTCCAGCGCAATCTCAATGCGATGTTGTGGAAGAGCCTTCATTTTTTGCCCAGGACGTTGCGGCGACTGCGACGCTTGGGCGATGATGCGTTCCGCCGTGAAATCGCCCAGGCCAACCGCCACCCCGGCTTCTACTCGAATCGGCTCTACACGAGGCCGACTAACCGCCGGTTCGTCTGGCCGCTGTTGCGACATCTCGCACGAAAGGTGAAAAGCCGTCTGCGCCGCACCTTCCGTTTCGAGCAGTGGCGCCTGGCGTTTTGCTTCTCAGACGGCATATCGACCTCGTTGCGACAGTTCAAGCAGATCGTCCCGCCCAGAGACCGGTTTTGGGCCGATCCACACGTAGTTTTCAAGGACGGCAGTTACTATATCTTCATCGAAGAGTTCATCTACGCGGCCGGCAAGGCACACATCTCGGTGATCGTGATGGACGAGCACGGCAATTACGAACCGCCGAAAAAGGTGCTCGACGTGCCGCATCTCCTATCGTATCCGTTCACGTTCGAGCACCATGGCGAGTACTATATGGTGCCGGAGTCGTCGGACCGTTCGAGGATCGACGTTTATCGGTGCACGCGGTTTCCCGACAGTTGGGAGTTTCACACCACTTTGATCGCCGAGGTGCAGGCGGCCGACGCCACGTTGTTCCATCACGAAAATCGTTGGTGGATGTTTGTAAACATTGCCGCCGGCATCGGATGCTCGTCGTGTGATGAATTGTTTCTGTTTTACAGCGACGAAGTGCTCGGCAACCATTGGACGCCGCACATGGACAATCCGGTGGTTTCCGACGTTCGTCGTGCCCGACCTGCCGGCGGGATATTTCAGCACAACGGCAAGTTCTACCGGCCCGCGCAAGACTGCTCCGGCGGTTACGGCCACCGGATGCGAATCAACGAGATTCTCGCGCTAACCACAACCGAGTATGCCGAGCGGGAGGTTGCCCGCATCGAGCCGAACTGGGACGAGTCGGTCCGCGGCGTTCACCATATCAGCCACGCCGGCCGCTTGACGGTGATCGACTTTAAGACGGTGAGATATTAACGCAACCTCAACACTACTTGTGCCGTTACATTGAGAAACTGAACCAGGCCGGCCATATCAGTATTGAATGCCATACCGCGAGCGTTTTTCTGCAAAGGAACCTCTTCCGTCACGGCATATCGGTGAAACGGCTCGGGCAGGACACTGGAGGTGCGGAACAGCACCCAGGCCAACTCATCCGGCAGCCCCTTCTCACCGGTCGGGAACAGCAGCGGATCGGCCGCCGTCGTCGAGAGGTGGCAATTCATAAGCAACACGTTGCCGTCGTTGGTAGACAGCGCCCGCACCGCCTCGGCGTATGGCGTCGGGTCGCCGTCCTGCGACCGGCCGTCGGTAATGTTGACCACAATCGGCGGGAAGCTGTTATGATGATGCCCGATCCATTCGTTGAGCGTCTCGTGCGCACGATATAGCACATGGCACATCGGCGAGCCGCCCTTCGCCTTCGGGTCTACCCACACCGGCACCTCGCAGGGCACTTCAATCATCTCGCCGGTCTGCTCGTTGGGGATATGTTGTATCTTTGTGTCGATTCGAGCCGGGTTGGCGCCGAGTTGTGCGACCGATACGATCCATCGGTCGGCCGGAGCGCCTTGCAAGGCCGACTCAATAATCGGATTAGCCTGAGCGTCGGTCCGATAGCCCAACACGCCGACGTCTATCCAGTCCTTGATCCCCTCCTCGCCACTTGGGAGGATTGTCATATTTTGGAGCCAGACGTTGATTGCCGAGGCCAACTTGTCGCACTTGCGATTAGCCGTGCCGCCCAGCGGTCCTTCCATCGAGAACGACTGGTTCAGCAAGAACAAGAACAGCGCCTTGTTCTGCCGGCTGATTTCCTGCGAATACGGTGTGCGTGTCATGTTAATTCGGTTCGGGGTTTGGGGATCGGGGATCGGGAATCGGGGATCGGGGATCGGGGATCGGATTAGATCATCCCTGTTCCCTATCCACTATCCACTATTCCCGACCCCCGATTCCCGACCCCCGATCCATTCTTCCCTTTGCTGCCTTGTACTCCGACCGCCATCGGTCGGCCTCACGACAGCCGCACAGCAGGTTTTCCTGCCATGCGTCGATTAGCCTCCGATCTCGCTCATCACGTGGTAGTTCGTCAGGTATGTCGTAAAGTGCCTTTAGGACCGGCGCCCTGCGCCGGGACAATTCGACTCGGCTGCACCACTGGTCGCTCAACAACGATTCGCACTTTGCTTCGATTGCCGTCCGCCATGCCGCCACAATCGCCGCCTCGGAGGACGATTCTTCGAGCAGTTTTTCCAGCCGTGCAACTGCCGCCACCCGGCGCCGGGCATCCTCGACGCGCCCCTGCATGGCATATTGGTAACCCTGCGGAAGTTTCGACACGGCTTCCACGATCCTCTGCTCGCCGTCAAGCGTAATCGTCTTTTGCGACTGCTGCACCAGGTGGGTCAACCGGTCCATTAGCGTAACGTGCCGTTTGGCTTCCTCCAGCCGGGCATGCTGCTGCCGGGCAGGTTCATAATCTGCAAACAGCACTTCGTTCCAGGCGTCGACCAGTTTTCGGTCGTTCTGTTCGCCGGTTTTTGCCGGGATATTGCAATATGCCTCCCATGCCTGCTTTCGGCACACGTGCTCGTAGGCCTGTTGGATAAGCAACTGCAGGTGTTTTGGGGCGTCTCGCAGGTGTCCACGGCGGTTGAGCATCGCGACGGCCTGCTCCCACTGCTGCTGTTTCAGTAGTTGCTCCACCTTTGCGAAGGAGTCGGCCAGGTGCACAAGCGGCGGGACGCGATTGATCGAATCTCGCGCCAGTGAGAAAAGCCGCTCGGTCAACTCGCGGACTTCCACGTCCGGAGACTTCATCAACTCGGCATGGAGCGCAGATACGGCTGGGTCATGAAAATCCTCTGTGCGAAACAGCAACTTGTCGTAGCAGGGCAACTCGACGTAGGCGTGCCAAAGTTGCGGCTCGGCCGCCAACGCCCGCAATGCAACGTAAATTACAATCGCCGAAAAATTGTCCATGTCCATCGACAGCAGCGTGTCTTCATCACGTTCGGGATGTCTGTACGGCTCGATGCCGATTTCAAGATTCCTTTGCCCGACCAGCGCAGGAACACACATGCAGTCGTAATCGACCAGTTTCAGTTCGCCGGCCTCGGTGACCATTACGTTGGCGTGCTGCAGATCGCCGTGTGCAATCGACGCTTCGGCCAACTCCCGGACCAGTTCGACCCAACGCCGGGCCGCGACGGCTATGGCCGCCTTATTCTCGCGCAGACACTGGTCGCGAACCCAGTTGAACAACGTGTTGCCGGATACCCACTCCATGACGATCATCGGATACCACTTACCGTCGCCGGCCGACCGGATGCTGCGGTCGCGGTACTCGAATTCGACAAGGCACTTCGGCCTGCGGTCCTTCAGGTATGCGCCGATCTGCCTATATCGTTCACGACGCTCGGGCAACTCGGTGTTGAACACACGTATGGCGAATGGTTTTCCGTCGGTGCCGATGCCCTTGTAGACCACTGCATGTGTGCCGGCCCAAGGCCGCGGCTGCCATCGCTCGTCCATTTCGACGTTGCATTGCTGTAGCCCGGGGTCGCGGAACGCAACCCTGGGGTTTTGCAACATCGTGCTGAAGTGTGAAGCAAGCGGCCAGGACATTCCTTTAGCATACTTCAAACACACCATAAAATCCATGTGTCTTCCGTCAGAGGCCGACCGCTCAGCTTTCCATCGCCGCAAGCAACTCTGATGCGTAATTGCCGATTTCTTTCAGCACGTCTTTACGCGGCCTGGTTGCAGCCTCTGCTATGCGGCGGACGATCGCCGAGCCGACGATCAGCCCGTCGGCCGCCGGCGCGAGCATCTTTACGTGCTCGGGCTTGCTGATGCCGAAACCGATGCAGATCGGCAGCGGCGTCTGACGGCGGAGCCAGCCGACCTCATCGAGGAGTTTCTTCGGCAGCTCGTTCCTCTCGCCGGTAATACCGGTTACCGAGACGTAATAGATGAACCCGGTGGTCCGCTCGGCAATTTGTAACGCCCTGTCGCGTGGCGTGGTCGGTGTGATGAGCTGTATGATACTGAAATCCTCGCGGCGGCAGATTTCGGCCAGTGGGCCGGATTCTTCGACCGGCAGGTCGGGCACGATCGCACCGGCTACACCGGCCGCCTTCGCGTCGGCTACGTACCGCTCCAACCCGTGGCGGTAAACAATCGCGTAGCTGACCATGGTCACAATCGGGGCGTCTATCTGTGAGGTTACGCCGCCGGCCATATCGAGAATTTCGGCCAGGCGGACGTTCTTCTCCAACGCCCGGGTGTACGACGCTTGGATGACCGGCCCGTCGGCGATCGGGTCGCTGTACGGGATGCCAAGTTCACACATGCTGCTGCCGCGCTTGACCAACTCGCGCAGCACATCGGCGGTGAATTTCAGGTCCGGGTCGCCGGCCGTGACGAACGGCATCAGCGCCTTGCGGCCGGCGGCACGAAGTTGTTGAAACAGTGCGTCGATGGAAGACATGTGTGGGTTGTTCTCCGGGAGGGAAATGCCATCCTTACTATCGCTTTCGATAAATCTCTCTGCGGTGACCAATCGCATGGATTACAATAGTCTGTTCATCGTGAAGTATCCCATAGACAACACGATAATCGCCCACGCGGAGTTTATAGAACCCTGCCAGATCGCCTGCCAATGCTTCTGGCCTGATGTTGTCTAGATTTGTGGCCAGCCAGTTAATACGCTTAACAGTGCGGTGGCCAACAGGTTTGTCCAACCGTGCCAACTCACGAGCGGCTGCTTCCAAGATGCGGATGCGATACACAGCGATCACTCCAACCCAAGTTGTCGTATGACTTCTTCAAGCGGCTCACCACGTTCACCTGCAGCAACGGCTTGCTTCTGGCGCAAAAGCCTATCGCGCACTGATCTTTTAATGGGCAATCCTTCATCGGGGTCGTCGAGCACTTCCAGCAACTTCTGCTCGACAACGGTTTCAATCATTTCCCTGAGTTCATCTTTTGTCATCTGGGCCATTGTGGTCGCCATATAACCCTCCATTTCATTTATCGTTTAGTTTGATTCTAAGCGGGGCAATCAAGCCTGTCAAGTTGGATGAAACCAATTCACTCTCCACGCAGCCTTGCAATCTCTGCCGCGTCCTTATCACCTCGGCCGGAAAGGTTCACTACGATCACATCGTCGGGGTTTCGTTTGGCGGCCAGCTTCATGGCCTCGGCCACTGCGTGAGAGCTTTCCAGCGCCGGCAGTATGCCCTCGGTCTTGGCCAGCACGTCGAAAGCGGCCAGGATTTCGTCGTCTGTGGCCTGGGTGTACTCGACCCGGCCGGACTCCTTCCAGTAACTGTGTTCCGGCCCGGTGCCTGGGTAATCCAGCCCGGCCGATATGCTGTGCACGTCGCACGTCTGGCCGTCGTCGTCTTGCATAACGTAGCTGTAGCTGCCGTGCAGCACGCCGGGCCGGCCGAAGCACAGCGGTGCGGCATGGTCGCCGGGACTGCTGCCGCGTCCGCCCGCCTCGACGCCGACCATGGCGACTTCCTTGTCTTCGATAAACGGATAAAACATACCGGCAGCGTTGCTCCCGCCGCCGATGCACGCGACGATCATATCCGGCAGTCTGCCCAATTGCTCGATGCACTGCCGGCGGGTCTCGCGGCCGATTACCGCCTGAAAATCTCGCACGATCCGCGGGAACGGGTGCGGGCCGACGACCGAACCAAGGATGTAGTGCGTCGTCTCGACCGTGCTCATCCAGTCGCGCATCGTCTCGTTGATCGCGTCGCGCAGCGTCCGCGACCCGCTGCTGACCGGCCGGACCTCGGCCCCGAGCAGCTTCATGCTGAACACGTTCGGCTCCTGCCGGCGGATGTCCTCCGTGCCCATGTAAACGACGCACTCCAGGCCGAACTTGGCGCAGGCGGTGGCGGTGGCCACGCCGTGTTGCCCGGCGCCGGTCTCGGCGATTACACGGTGTTTGCCCATCCGCAACGTGAGCAGCGCCTGGCCGAGCGTGTTGTTGATTTTGTGTGCGCCGGTGTGGTTCAGGTCCTCGCGTTTCAGGTAGATTTGCGCACCGCCGCAATGTTCGCTCAGCCGTCGGGCATGATACAACGGCGAGGGCCGGCCGACGTAGTTCCTATACAATTCGTCCAATTCCGCCTGAAAGGCATCGTCGGCCACCGCCTTGTCGTACTCGGCGGCCAACTCCTCCAGCGCGTGGGTGAGCGTTTCCGGTACATATCGGCCGCCGAACGGTCCAAAACGTCCGGCATCGTCGGGGAGTTTGATTTTCGTGGGCATTTTAAGTGGTCAGTGGTCAGAGCTTGTGAAAAAATCCCTAACATGCACCAGAAATCACGAATGATGACTGGACATTATGTCGGGTTTGCGCTAAAAGTAAGTCATGAACACAACAGCCCCTAATCAACCATCGCACCGGAACCTTCATCAGG
>DAOWNK010000353.1 GCA_030642635.1 Pirellulales bacterium | reverse complement strand
CTGTACGATGACCGGGCTGGTTATCGTTATCACCGGCTCCTACAATAATCCGGCATTCGCACAATTGATTGCAGATAGTGACGGCGCCGCACTTACGGCCAAGGCGTTCGCCGGCACCGTGAGTTGGTTCCCCTGGATACTGTCGGTGGCCGTGGTGTTGTTCGCTTACTCGACAATGATATCATGGTCGTATTACGGCGAGCGATGCTGGTCGCACCTGTTCGGCGCCGGATCATCGCTGATCTATAAAATGGTGTTCCTTGTCTTCATTATGCTAGGCGCCGTGGTGACGGCCGATAACGTGGTAAACTTTGCCGACTTGATGATCCTGTCGATGGCATTTCCAAACATACTCGGCGTTATGCTGCTAAGCGGAAAGATTCGCTGGGCATTGGACGACTATTGGAAACGGTATAAATCCGGAGAAATGGAGAAAATCCCATGAACTGGTTGCCTCACAAAACCGTCGTAGTGCCGATTGACTTCTCCGACGATTCGTTCGCGGCGATGAACGTCGCCCGGGAGATGGTCGATGAACCGTCTGATCTGCACGTTGTTCACGTGCTGCCGGTTTTGGAGCCGAACGACCCGGGCGTTATCTGGTACAATATCGACGACGAAGACCGTAAAAAGCACGCCGCCGAGGCGCTGCAGAAGGAACTCGCCAAGCGCGGGCACGACGCCGTGCAGGTCGTCGTCCGGTTCGGCAATCCGGGCCACGAAATCGCCCAATACGCCAAGGACGCCGACGTCGGGCTGGTCGTTCTGTCAAGCCACGGCCAGAGCGGACTGAAACACTTGCTGATCGGCTCGGTGGCCGAGCGGATTGTGCGTCAGGCCCATTGCCCCGTGCTGGTGTTGAAGAAGTGAGTGGAGTTGTTAGCTATCAGCCGTCAGCGATCAGCGATTAGCCAGTAGGGTGCGTGCAACGCACCACTGAATGGCCGATGGATTTTGTTTCATGGTGCGTTTCACGCACCCTACATGCTGGGAAAATACCTTTCCACCACCGCCGTAAACTCTTCCGGCGTGGATACTGTGGAAACGTGTGCGCGAAACGCCCTGGCGCCGCGACGGCCTTGGGCGTAGTGGCAAGCGTAGCGACGCATCAGCACGGCGCCCTTCTGCCGGCCGAATCGCTCGACCACCAACCGGTAGTAGTCCAACAACAGTTGCCGCTGCTGCTGTAAGGTCGGATCCGACGGGATCGGCTCGCCGGCCAAGGCGGCCTGTGCCTGGCGGAACAGCCGCGGCCGGCTAAGGCCCGCACGGCCTATCATCACACCGTCCACGCCGTAACGGTCGAACGCCTCGACCACCGACTGCGTGGTGCGCAGATCGCCGTTGCCGATCAACGGGATGTGCTTCAGGTGCGGTTTGATCGCTGCAATGGCCGCCCAATCGGCCGAGCCGGTAAATTTTTCGTCGGCCGTGCGGCCGTGGACCGTTACGGCCGCGCCGCCGGCCGCCTCGATCGCCTGTGCCACGTCAATCGCAGTAATCGAATCCCTGGTGACCCCAAGTCGTATCTTGGCGGTCACCGGCGTTGGGGCACATGCCTCGACCACCCGGGCGACAATCTCGCCCACGCGGTCGGGATACCGCAGAAGGTACGAACCGCTCCGGGCACGCTCGGAGACATCGCGGACCGGGCAGCCGAAGTTGATATCGACCACGCTGACGCGGAACTGCTCGACCAACCGGCGTCCGACCGCCGCAAGCACGGCCGGATCGTTGTCCCAAATCTGCACGGCCAGCGGACGCGGCTCGTCGCGGACTCCCCACAGTCGGTCGGGAAAGGCGTCGCTGCGGCGGCACATTTCAACGAACCCACGCGCGCTGACCATCTCGGCGGCCGGCAAACCCACCCCGCCGAGCCGACGTATGATCTGCCGGTATGCGTAGTTGGTAAACCCGGCCATCGGCGCCTGCAACACCGGCGGGTCGATCAACAGCGGACCTATTTTAAGAGTGGTCATAGTGAAGAGTGAAAAGAGAAGAGTGAAGAGAGAGGAGAGACAGTGAGCCGCCGGGGTTATCCCGACGCTAAGTATGCATTAGTATCTACACAAGTTTGCTAGCACTGGCGGCTTTGCTGCTGTAGACTTTCGGGTGCTAGCAGCGTAACGTTGTAAGTATGTATCATCAATTTCTTTGGAGCCGCGTTTACAGCGGCGGTATAGGCAGTTAGTGGTG
>DAOWNK010000127.1 GCA_030642635.1 Pirellulales bacterium | reverse complement strand
GCTCGATGGTCGTGCAGGTGTGTGGCGACGACGGCGTACCTCCTGCGGACCGCAGTCCACGGTGAGGCTCCTGCTGGCCGGCCTCGTGAGCTGAAAGTATCGCGCCAACCGCCTGAGTCTGAGCAGGGCGGTAACGTGCCACAGCTCGTGCGCCACCTGTGGGATGGGCTCGCGTTGCAACAGCCGGTCGGTGCGGCTGGGCGTGCGGCCGAAGAGCGTATCGAGAATGTCGTCGAACGTGAGTATGCCGATCGTCTCGCCGAACTCGTTGACCACTGCGGCCACGTGTCGGCCTTGCCGCTGCATCGTCTCGAGCGATTGGGCGACCGTAGTGCACCATGGCACGTAAACGACCGGCTCGGCGTAGTGTTCGAGGTGTTCGGTCGGTACGTTCGACAGGCTCCGCAGTGTGATTGCCGCTGCCACCTCATCGCTGTCCTCCTCTGTTACCAGCAGGTATCCGCTCGGCGGTAGGCGGCCTTGCAGATCGGCCAGCGAGACCGGCGGGCGGAACGACATGAATCGAATCCTGGGACGCATAAGCTCGTCGGCACGAATCTCCGATAGCAGCACGATGTTCTGCAACACTCGTTGCTCTTGATCCAGCAGCGAGGCGTCGGAGGTAGACAACTCGACCGCACGTTCCAGGTCGCCGACGCGCAGGTACGGTTCCGAGCGGAATCGCGGGAAAAACAGCCGCTGCGACAGCACCTTGGCCGTCCGCAGCGCAGGCAACACCGGGTCGAGCGCCCTGACCATCGCGGCAAGCGGGATCGCGGCCGTTGCAGCCATGCTGCGAGGTTTCAACACGGCCAGGCTCTTCGGCAGCATCTCGCCGAGCACGATCATCACAAGCAGCGCAACCGCGGCAAACACGACGGCAGTGGTGGTGTAACCGTCGTGGCTAAACTGAATACTCGTAATCGAGGCGATCGTGAAATAGGTCAGATTGCTTATCAGGTTCCAGAACAACACGGCGGTAAGCAGCCTGTCCGGATCGTCCAGCAGTGCCGCTGCGATCCGTTGCGCCCGGTTGCCTGCGGCCATCCGCCGCCGATCCGCCGGAGACAAGTAGAAAAAGGCCGCCTCGCCGGACGAGAAGAACGCCGAGCAGAAAATCAGCACCGACATGGCGATCAGCCACGGGGCATACTGAATTAGCATTTGAAAACAGAACTCCGTTGACAATAGCTTTGCCGGCAGGATTATGCCGGACGATTCACGCGAATTAGTTTGCCGGCAAGTGACTTGTTCGACTTAATAGCCGAATGAATTCGGTTAGCAAACTTCGTAAACTCTGGATCAAACGTACAAACAATAATTCCATAGTGATTTGGCTGAACACCATGAAGTCGAATGAAGTGCCTACGATTCAAAGTTAAAATTGTCCGTTTTTTCTCGACTCCCAATGCCAGCACGTCTTCGTCAGGCAGCGCGATTCCAGCTTTTCCAGCTTCTTGGGTTGTCTGTACATCGTGTCCGAGGTTACGTAAAGCCTCTACTGCGGGCAGAGGAAAATTCTCGTTGGAATACAAACGAGCCATATATGCTACGCTCCCTCGTTTTCAACAATTTGGCAATCGATTTCTTCTCGATGGGGGCGATAGTACGCCCATGCTTCGGCAAGATCTTCCGCACGCAAGCTCGGATAACATCTCAACAAATCGGCCTCGCTGGTCCCACATTGTTTTGCTCGAACAAGTAGCCATACAGGAATCCTGGTGCGAACGATGCAAGGTTCTCCGCCACAAACATCCGGTCGGCTATCAATGCCTGGAAACGAGTCGGCAAGATTATTAGCCACCAATCGAAGCACCTGGGCTTGCTCCGCCAGTGCCATCCGCGACAAGAGCTTTTCGGTTTCTTGTAATGTATCCATAGGGTGATCCCTATCAATTGATGGTTGGTAAGAAATGTGCCACCCTTATTATAGCCGAAGCACATGCTCACGCAAGTGTGAGTATGGCACCCATCAATTCGCGTGAAACAAGACACGCGGTTCGATATTGACAGACCACTTCGGGGTTGAATTTCACATGACCGCATGTAAAATAGGTGAAATGGACGCAGACATTCCAAAAGAAGCAGAATTCGCAGACGGCACAGCCGATATCCCGCCGGAGTGGTTGGAGGAATTCGAGGCCGCCGCACGTCGGCCTCTGCAAGTTCGATTCCGGTACGCCTTCATCCATACGTACAAACCGGTGTTGGACGACGCACCATATCGGTCGTTCGACACAACGGCAGCATATCGCCGCTGGTGCGAGGATAATCTGCCGGATTGGTTGGGCTATGGGCGCATTTGAGTACCGACAAGCCGAAGAAATCCGCGACGCATTCGGCCGACACGGTGTGCAATATCTGTTTATTGGAAAGTCCGGGGCTATCCTGCTCGGTTTTCCAGACACCACCCAGGATGCGGATATCTTCGTAGAACGTTCCGTGGAAAACGGCCGGGCATTGGTTGCCGCGCTGCGAGAACTGGACTTCGATCTGTCGGACAAACATGTAGCCGAAATCGAACGCGGCAAAGATTTTATACAGTTGAAAAACGGCCCTTTCGACCTGGACCGCATCTTTGCTCCGGACGGAATCGAACGATTCGAAGACGCCTGGAAACGGCATGTCGATGTCGAGGGTTTTCCCGTATGTCATCCAGACGACATTATTGCCAGCAAGGCCGCAACAAACCGGATCAAAGACCGCGAATCGCTGCCGCGGCTACAGTCTTTTCGTGAGTATTGGATAAGGCAAGGCAGGAAGTCTTAGCGCTGTAAGGAACAATGCAACATTTCAGCCACATGAAATAGCGGCCACATTTTTTGCCCGTTTAGCCGGCGTGCTTGCACGCCGTGTGGTCTTTCCGGATAACGTTTTGCTTACTTCACACGGCGTGCAAGCACGCCGGCTAAACTGGTGCATTTTGCGGCATTCAATACCGGCCGCTGTAGCTGGTAGCTGCGTCCTGTGGCGTACGGCTTATACGCGGCGCCTGGCCGGAGCGGTCCTTGGCCTCGACGAACACCAAAAGATCTGCCCTGGGCGGTGTTTTGGGCAGGGGTAACGGAATTCCACCGACCAGAGTCCTGGCCTTCGCGTCGACGGGAACCGGTAAGGCCACCATGCCCATCTCTATCAAGAGCACTTGGTCCACCGGCCAGCGAAATCGCTCGTGGAAGCGGAAGTGAGTCATCTGCGGCACCTCGATCTGGGTCCGCTGACGTGGAGACGCCGCCGTTGGAACGTCTAGCACCACGGGCACCATCTTTTCCACCTGGTCGATGTTGCAGCGGATCGTCGCGTCGATCATGCGTCGATCGGCGGAAAGCAAAGGACTGAAATCGAGTGTGAAACCCTCGTCGACCTGACCGAGTTGGGCTTCGTAACCCGGCCAGACGTTCGGCCGCAACGCAACGTCCTTCACGTAAGGACGGCCTCGCATCGCCGAGACCATCGTCGCCTGGCCGTTGTTGACCATCATGTGCGGAGAACTGTGCTCGCGAAAGTCGTTCCGGCGACGCAACTCGGACATCAAAATCGCGGCGTCCTCCTTATGCAATAGCCATGCGCTGATGCCGGGTGTTTGCACCGTCACCGGGTGCAGCAGACGTTGCGCACGCGATCGCCAGTTCGGACTGTCGACCGTAGATACCAACAAGCTGAATGTCTGTGATTCGGCCTCGCTGCTTACGAACCGGTCGATCAGTTCGGCCACGACGGCCTGCATCTCGGGCGTATGGTACACACGCAGCGTGCGGTCGGTAGCGCTTAGTATACCCAGCGGTTCGCTGTGCCATGCCTCGTAGCCGGTCTCACGGAGTACCCAGTCGATAATCGCCTGCTCGGGCCGCTTGGTCGTTGTTACCCGAACCGTGTATGGGCTGATGTCGTACTCGCGCCACACCTGGCCGTGATCGTTCGGCAGCTTACTGGTGCCGCTTGTTACCTTGGCGCCCGACCGTCGGGCAAGCTTGGCGGCCGGCGCTGCGGTTTTCTTCGATTTGGCAGGGCTGCTCGCCACCGCCGGGATAACCTCGCCGGCACGTCGCCATGCACGGGTAGGTGTGTTTCGGAAATTGGAACCGGACTGGCCGAACGCCTGATAGTCAGCCGCCAACGTCACAGCGGCCGCCAAACCAACCGCCAAAGAGAATCGAACCAACATGCTTCAGCCTCCTTGCCGAAGTCGCGGGAATACGAACCCTGGAAAAACAAGAAATGCGGAGCAGGAATATAAGGAGGAAACCCGTTTATGGCAATACCAATGGTTTGTAGTGACCCGATTTATCGGGTCTGCTCAGTAACCTAGGCAAGCTAGGCAACACAGGCCGCTTGCGGCTTCGCACGAACACTAAAACCGTTGTCCGTTCCACACGAGCGAGGTATACTCATAATGGAGCATGTAGCCGCTTGCGGCTTCGCAATACAGTAAATGGAAAACCACTGAAAATGTCCGAAAAACTCGATCAATATCAAAATCCGCTGATTACCCGATACGCCTCGCCGCAGATGAGCGAACTGTGGAGCCCTCAGCGGAAATTCTCCTTGTGGCGAAAAATGTGGGTGGCACTGGCCGAAGCCCAAGCGGAACTGGGGCTGCCGATCAGCGACGGGCAACTTCGGCAACTGAAGGATAACGTCGATAAGATCGACTTCGACGCCGCACGCGAGTACGAACGCCGGCTGCGGCACGACGTGATGGCACACGTACACGCCTACGGCGACGCGGCGCCGGACGCTCGGGCGATCATACACCTTGGGGCAACAAGCTGCTTTGTCACCGACAACGCCGATCTGCTGTTGCTGTGCGAAGCGTTGAAAATGATACGTCGCCGGGTAGTGGCGGTAATAGATCGTCTAGCCCGGTTCGCCGTGAAATACCGCGACCTGCCGTGCTTGGGGTTCACCCACTTCCAGCCGGCACAGCCGACCACGGTCGGACGCCGGGCGTGCCTCTGGGCGTATGACCTTGTGCTCGATCTGGCGGAGATCAAGCATCGGCTTGATGAACTCAAGGCCAGGGGACCGAAGGGCACGACCGGCACCCAGGCCAGTTTTCTGCGGCTGTTCGACGGCAACCACGAGAAGGTCCGCCGGCTCGAAGAGCTTGTCTGCCAAAAGATCGGCTTCGAGGAAACCTACGCAGTGACCGGCCAGACGTACCCGCGAAAGATCGACTCGCAGGTGCTCGGCGTGCTGTCGGGCATCGCCCAGAGCGCACACAAGGCTGCGACCGACCTGCGGCTGCTGGCGCATCGCAAGGAGTTGGAAGAGCCGTTCGAGACCGAGCAGATCGGCTCCTCGGCCATGGCGTACAAGCGAAACCCGATGCGCAGCGAACGGATTTGCAGCCTGGCGCGATTCGTTATCACGTTGGAGTCCGGCCCGGCGGCCACGCTCTCGGTGCAGTGGTTGGAGCGCACACTCGACGACAGCGCCTGCCGCCGGCTAGTCATCCCACAGGCGTTCCTTGCGACCGACGCAGTGCTGATACTGTACCAGAACGTGGCCGCCGCCCTGGTGGTATATCCACAGGTGATTGCGGCGAACCTCGATGACGAGCTGCCGTTTATGGCGACCGAGAACGTACTGATGGCGGCAGTCGCCGCCGGCGGCGACCGACAGGACCTGCACGAGCGAATCCGCCGCCACAGCCAGGCCGCCGCTGCGGTGGTCAAGCAGCAAGGCGGCCGGAACGACCTGATCGAACGCCTTGCGGCCGACAATGCGTTCGCCGGAATCGATCTGGCCGCCGTACTGGAGCCTACGGAGTTCATCGGCCGTGCACCGCAGCAGGTCGACGAGTTCGTCGCAGAGGTAATCGAGCCGATTCGGGCGAAGTATGGCGAGTGTTTAGGCTGCGAGGCAGATGTTCAACTGTAGTCATTGCCCACGGCTACATTCGCTACAAATGCCGGTGACAAACATGCGGTGTCCGACGACATGGAAGTCGTGTTTGGCGGCCACGGCGTCGCGGATTTGCTCCAGGTCGTCGCTGTGGAACTCGATCAGCTTGTTGCACCGCTGGCAATAGAGGTGATCGTGGCTGGGGTAGCCGTATTCGTGCTCGTAGACACTCCGTCCGCCTAGTACCATCTTTCGCAACATGCCGGCCTCGACCAATTCCGCAAGCGTGCGGTAGACGGTCGGCCGGCTCACCTTGCGCCGGGCGATGAGTTCCTGTAGGTGGTCGATCAACTCGTCGGCGTCGAAGTGGTCGTGGTGGCTGAAGACCATCTCGACGATCAATTGCCGCTGTTGCGTAAAGCGTTTTCCATGGCCTTGCAAGAATTGGCCAAAACGTTCTGCCGGCGGCAGCTTTACATCAACCGAGCGGAGTGAAAAACTGTCCGGCATGATAGTCACCGGTTAACCGATCTCGTCCAACAATCGCTCGACCGCCACGTCGAGCTTCTCCGGCGTTTCGTAGGCGCCTTGTGCAATCTTTGCGCGAACGGCATCGACGCGATCCTGACGAATTTCCGGTGCTGAATTGGCCAGGTCGGTCAACCTTGCAGCATCGGAGATATCCAACTCGTCGGTAATCTGCACCGAATCGGGTCGCTGCGCCGCCTTCGACGCCTGGGGACCGTGCGGCGGACCGATGGATTGTGGACCGTGTAAATGGGCTGGGCCGATAATGTGCATCCTTCTACTCCATTTATGTTATTATACCTTACATTTCGACTTCCCTCACGCTGACCGTCCGCCTTGACTTCATCAGCGGCACTGTTCTGATCGGCTGTCGGGCAGGCGCCGGATCAAACAAACCGAAATCGTGTCTGTGGTATCGAAATCCGCCGCTGGGCGACCTGTAACGCCTGTGACGAACTGCTTGTCTTTGCGGCGATGCGTTGTGGAACGGTTGTCGTTTTAAGGAAACATAGTGTTGGCAAATCTGCACGATAAGCGGTTTGCCAATAACCTCTGCTACGAATTTTCCTTAAGGGTGGTTCATTGGATTATAGGCGGTTCCCAAAATCTGGGCAAGGTCAAAAGAACTGCCCGACTTTTTCATTATTTTTTGCGAAACCTGGGGGCATTTTCATGGTTTAAGAGTGTAGTGAGTCGGTTGTATATCCCGTTTCCCCTCTAATGTGAAGGAGAAGAGTAATGCACAGCACAATTTTAAGCCTGATGACGGCCCTGGCGGTCGTCGTTCTGCCGCAATTTGTAGCGGCGGAAGAACCCGATCGGCCGGAACGCCCCGGCCCGGAGAGACTCTTTGAGCGGCTTGATGCCAACCAAGACGGCCGGATCACGGCCGACGAAGTCCCCGAAGACGCCCCGGAGCGGCTGAAACGGTTGCTGGTCCGGGCGGACACGGACGAAGACAAGGTGTTGACCCGCGAGGAGTTCAACGAAGCGAGAAAGCGGATGGCCGAACGACGCCGCGGCGGTCCGTCGGAAGCCGGCCGTCAACGTCGCCCAGACGGTCCGCCGAATGTCGGAAGAGGTTATGGACGCGGCGGTCCACAGAACGTCGGTCAGAGACGAAAGTTGCCCAATCCGAAGGAAATGTTCAACCGCATGGACCGCGACGACGACGGGCAACTCAACCTCGAAGAGTTCACCGTCGGCATGAAGCAACTGCGGCGGATGATGGTTGCACGTCGAGGTGGTCCGCGCCAGGGAGCCGACCGGCGATCCGGCAACGCACGGCCATGGATGAATGAACGGCCTGGGCTTAAAAAGATCAATATCAACATCGAATGAGCCGAACCACTCGGACGGCCGACCGCACGCCCGGCGGGGTGTCAATCGCCTCGCCGGGTGTATTTTTGCGCGTTCCGAACCATAAAGCCGCGACCGGTGGTCGCGCTATGATAAATGGTAACGTGCCGATTATATACCGCCACGGTCACAGATTGAGCTTTCCTTGGCGTACAGGTTTTCTGCTGAACTGCTGGTTATCGGCTGATAACTTTGTCGTGAAAAACGCGATTCTTGACCGCTCGGAGTGTAACCATGGCGCGACCACCGGTCGCGGCTTTATGGATTTTTCCCATCCGCCAATTCTTGGCGACTCAAACCCTTTTATACCGCCTTGCGTATAAAATATAGGAGGACACCCAAAGCCGCCTCGAACGGTATATATTCCCATGAACAGCCGGAAGCAAAAATCCGCATATAACGTTATGTTCGACCGCGCCGGTTGGAGTGGATCGATTCGGGTGCCTTTGTACTCGTATCTGAACTTCAACCGTTGGATGGACGAGGAGTTAGGCAAGCTGATTGCACAATGGTCTCCATCATCGTACCGCGATCCAACGCGCCGCGGCCGTGCCTGCCGTGTAACGCGCCGCGGCCGTGTCGACGGCCAAATCATCATTATCATTACGCCACCCGGCAAACACCCCACCTAAGTGGGTGGTGAAGAGAGAAGAGGGAGGAGGGAGGAGAGGAAATAGCAGAGTTAAATGAAATGGCTGCTCCTCCATAATCGTACTATCCACCAGTCTCTCTTCCCTCCTCTCTCTTCTCTCTTCCGTATAACAGACGGGGATTGCCTCCATGCCCGGCCGATGATAGACTAATAGGTTTGCAAGTCCATCTATGGTAAGGATTTCGGTGACTATGAAAGAAAAAATCCATCCCAAGTACGTCGAGACAAAGGTCACCTGCGGCTGTGGCAATTCATTTACTACCCGCAGCACCCAGAAAGAACTGAAGATCGATATCTGCAACGCCTGCCATCCCTTCTACACCGGCAAGCTGAAATACGTCGATACGGCCGGTCGGAT
>DAOWNK010000312.1 GCA_030642635.1 Pirellulales bacterium | reverse complement strand
TTGCGTGGGCATGGCACCCGAATTTTTAATCATGACATAGCACTAGTAGCGTTTTTTGCGATCAACCCGGCGACGTAGCCGCCTTTGAACCCCGCGTCGATGTTTACTACAACGACGTTCGAGGCACAACTGTTGAGCATTCCCAGCAGCGCGGCCACACCGCCGAAGCTGGCGCCGTAGCCGATGCTGGTCGGCACGGCGATTACCGGACAATCGACGTGCCCACCGACCACGCTGGGCAGTGCACCCTCCATGCCCGCTATCACGACCACCGCGTCGGCCCCTTTAAGCAACGGCAGGCTGGCGGTCAGCCGATGCGGCCCGGCCACGCCGACGTCTTGGACCAACGTCACCTCGGCGCCGGTCCAGAGCACCGTTTCTCGGGCCTCCTCGGCCACGGGCAGATCGCTGGTGCCGGCGGTTACGATTACCACTTTGCCGGTGGTCTCGTGTGGTTTTTCTTTCAGCGGGATGCGGAACGTTCGGCCGACCGGGTTGTAACGCCCGTCGGGAAATTTCCCTTGCAACTCGGCCGACTGATCACCCGACATTCGCGTGGCCAGCACGTCGATTTTCTGCTCGACCAGCGTGCGGAAGATACTTTCCAATGCCGCAACGGTCTTGCCTTGCGAAAAAATCACCTCCGGGAAGCCGCACCGCCGGCGCCGGTCGAGGTCGAGGTTGGCAACGTCATGGTCGTGTGGGTTCATACCATAATAATATCACCCGGCGAGCAACCCTTGTCAATCGAGCGGATTAGGGTTCCAATGGGTGTTTTAGATTCAACAGAGATATCGACCATGGACCGACAACACACCCGACGCGACAAGTTGCGCCGTATGCTGAAGAAGGTCGGTGCAGAGGCACTGCTGGTTACCAAGGCGACCAACGTCACCTACCTGACCGGCTTTACCGGCGAGGACAGCTACCTGTTACTCCGTGGCGACGGTGAAGTGATGCTGAGCGACTCGCGGTACACCACCCAATTGGGCCAACAGTGCCCTGGGTTGGACTTGCACATCCGCACCGGCGGGGTGACCATGGTCGAATCGCTCGCCAAGGCGGTCAAGTCGGTCGGGCTGGGTCGATTGGGCGTCGAGGCCGATTCGATGACCATCTCGCTCCGAGACAAGATTGCCGAGAAACTGCCAAAGGTGGAGATCGTGCCGAGTTGCGGTATGGTCGAGCAGTTGCGTCAGGTGAAGGACCGCGAGGAGATCGCCCGGCTGCGGAGGGCCGTCCGGCAAGCGGAGCGGGCGTTTGGGGTGCTCAAAGCGACTTTGTTGCCAGAAAAAACCGAAAAACAACTCGCCGATGAACTAGAACACCAGATGCGGCTGTTCGGCTCCCGAAATCGCGGTTTCCAGTCGGTCGTAGCGGCCGGCGATCACGCAGCCTTGCCTCATGCGGTGCCGTCCGATCGGGTAATCGGCCAGTGCGATTTTATACTGATCGACTGGGGCGCCGATGAAGGTCTGTATCGGAGCGACTTGACGCGAGTGGTGGTGACCGGTAGAATTTCGGCCAAATTCGAGCGGATATACAAGGTGGTGTTGGATGCCCAGTCCCGGGCGATTGCCGCGATCCGGCCCGGCGCCGTCTGTCGAGACGTCGACCGTGCCGCACGGCGTGTGATCGCCAAGGCGGGTTTTGGCCGATATTTCGGACACGGCCTGGGACATGGGATCGGGCTGGACGTTCACGAGGCGCCCAGGTTGGCCGAGAAGGTTCAAACCGTGTTGAAGCCTGGAATGGTGGTTACTGTCGAACCGGGAATTTATCTGCCCGGTTGGGGGGGTGTCCGAATCGAGGACGACGTGCTGGTCACCAGAGACGGGCACGAGGTGCTCACCGGAGTGCCTAAAAATCTGGAAGAGGTGATTATATGACACAGTCGTCAAGCCAGGACATATTCGACCTTCGGAAAATTCGCCGCCTGGTCGAGTTGATGAAGGAACACGACCTGAGCGGGATGGATCTGCAGCAGGGCGAGACGCGTATTCAGCTTCGCCGCGGCGGCAAGCAGTCTTCAACGGCGGTCGATGCGCCACATGCTATTGTCCCATCGACGGCGGCAGTACCGACAACCAAAGAGTCACCGGCTGCAAGTGCCGAAAAGCCGGCCGAGGTCGAAAACATTCTCGAGATCAAAAGCCCGATGGTCGGCACCTTCTACGCGGCCCCCGATCCCGACTCGCCGCCGTATGCGAAGGTCGGCGACCACGTCGGACCCGAGACGACCGTATGCATCGTCGAGGCGATGAAAGTGTTCAACCAAATACCGGCCGAGGTCTCCGGCAAGATCATCTCCGTGTTGATAGAAAACGGCGAGCCGGTCGAGTTCGGTCAACCGATGTTCAAGGTTGACACGGGAGGGTAGGTGGTGTTCAAACGAATTCTGGTCGCCAATCGCGGTGAGATTGCATTGCGGATTTTTCGTGCCTGTCGCGAGCTTGGCATCGAAACGGTCGCAGTTTTCAGCGAAGCGGACCGAGGAGCCGCCTACCTGGACTTGGCCGATGAGGCATACTGCATTGGTCCGGCCAAGGCGAGTGATAGTTACCTGAAGATCGACCGGGTAATCAGTGCGGCGGAGATCGGCAACGTTCAGGCAATCCACCCGGGCTACGGTTTTCTGGCCGAGAATGCACACTTTGCCGACGTCTGTCGCAGTTGCGACATTGAGTTTATCGGTCCCACGCACGAGGCGATGGCGTTGGTGGGCGATAAGAACGCCGCGCGAAAACTTGCCCAAGAGTCGGACGTGCCGCGTGTGCCCGGCAGCAACGGCCTGGTCAACAGCGAGGCCGAGGCGATTGCCGTTGCTCACGAAATAGGCTTTCCGGTTTTGATCAAGGCGTCGGCCGGCGGCGGTGGTCGAGGGATGCGTGTGGCGCTGAACGACCTGGCGCTCAAGGCGGCGCTGGAGCAGGCCAAGGCCGAGGCCCAGGCCGCTTTCGGGAATGACGACGTCTACGTCGAGAAGTACGTCGAGCACCCCCGGCACGTCGAAGTTCAGGTGCTTGCCGACGTGCACGGCAACGTAGTGCACCTTTGGGAGCGCGACTGCACGATGCAGCGGCGGCACCAAAAACTCCTCGAAGAAAGCCCGGCGCCGCAGCTAAACGAACAGACTCGCACGGCCATGTGCCAGGCGGCCGTCCGGTTGGTAAAAGCCGCAAACTACACAAACGCCGGTACGG